>CALZIG010000271.1 GCA_945787585.1 uncultured Gammaproteobacteria bacterium
CTGGAGATAACCACATTGAGCCAACATAAGCTCTCCACTCTTTTAAACAATGCTCGACATCCACTGTAGGAATGTTTGGTGGATTAACCCCTCGGTCAAATAAACATTTCATATATTTTTTATGAAAAATTTCGGGATCATTAGACTGACTATAAGCATTTTTAGAAAGCAAAAGAACAAGAGCTAAAGTTAAAATGGTGTAGTTCATAAATTCACCTATTGAATGCCTAATGCATTTTTTTTCATTGTATGCTGAATATTAAAAATTAATTCATCAAATAATAATATATTAGAATAGATAATTCACCAACCCTTAATGCCTGATGAATTCCAGCGGTTATGCTTCGTTATTATTCAGAGATATGCGTTGCAGTTAAGTTGAAAACAGATGCCGTTAACGAGCGCTATCCCCAGCCACTCCTGTATCACTCCCCTGCCCCACCCTTAAGCGTACCGATAGTGCTCTGAAACAATCTGCAGATAGTGAGTCACGCATCAGTGGCAACGTGTACCGTTTTCCTTCTGCCTGCAAAATTAAAACGATCAACTGCGGGTGAACATAACTGGAGGGTGAGAGCGTCACTTCTCTTTCAATGCCACCCAGGGTATGCATCAGCCACTCTCCGCCGGTTTCGCGCACAAGTAAACGGATAGTACGTGGCGTACGTCGTAAAATATGGTGGCAATAGAGTCGGTAAAAATAGGCCCAAAGGGCGATGGTGAGTAACAGTGCACCCCATGCGGGTAACACCAGAAACAGGATTAGTGTTGCGCCACTAAAATTGAAGAGCAGGAAGAATAAAAGGATACGCGAGCGCTGTGGCTCAATCCGTAAAGACGGCTCGTACCCGGGCAACGACATCGATCAGTTCCTTATCTTCCGGCTGCTCACGCCCCATCAGGTATTCAAGCAGCTGTGGGTCCGGGATTTCCAGTAGTCGCTCAAAGGATAGTTTTTCCGCCACTGAAAGCTTGGCATATCCCTTGGCCAAAAAGTCACGTAGCAAAAGATCAAGCTCCAGCATGCCACGACGGCACTGCCATTGCAGACGCGCCTGGTGGTGACTTTCGGCCTCTGCGACGCCGCTCATCAGGTCAGTTCTTTAAGCATCATATGTTTGATCTTACCGATGGCTGCGGTCGGGTTGAGCCCCTTGGGACAGACCTGCACACAGTTCATGATGGTGTGGCAACGGTAGAGTTTATAGGCGTCTTCCATATCATTGAGACGTTCTTCGGTGCCCTGGTCTCGACTGTCGGCCAGAAAACGGTAGGACTGCAACAGGGCCGCTGGTCCGAGAAATTTATCCGGGTTCCACCAGAATGATGGGCAGGCGGTCGAACAGCAGCCGCATAATACACACTCGTAAAGGCCATCCAGTTTTTCGCGCTCTGCCGGGGTCTGTTTGTACTCAACCTCGGGTTCCGGGTCTTTCACAATCAAAAATGGCTTGGCGGCGCGATACTGTTTATAAAACGGTTCCATATCGACGACCAGATCACGAATCACCGGCATACCGGGCAGTGGTCTAACTTCAATCGGTTGTTCCAGATCAGCAATCGCAGTAACACAGGAGAGTCCGTTGGTACCGTTGATGTTGAGGGCATCCGAACCGCACACCCCTTCACCGCAGGAGTGACGAAAGCTGAGGCTCTCATCCTGAGCCTTCACCATTTTCAGTGCATCAAGCACCATCTTGTCGGCGTCAAGTTCAAGCTCATACTCCTGCATGTATGGCTTCTGATCTTTTTCAGGATTATATCGGTAGATCGAGATCCGTACAGTTTCCATTCACCCACTCCTCGTCAATAACGGCTATCAATATACGCGTGGCTTGGGCGGGAATGCATCAACACTCTTCGGTTTCATGCGTACCGGCTTGTACTCCAGCTTACGTTCCTCTTTAAAATAGAGGGTGTGCTTCATCCAGTGCTCATCGTCACGTTCTGGAAAGTCGATGCGTGAATGCGCACCACGGCTCTCTTTACGTGCCAGTGCTGAGGTCGCCGCGGCCAATGCAATATCGACCAGATTTTCCAGCTCAAACGCCTCAATACGGGCGGTGTTAAATACCTTGCTGTGATCCTTAAGCGTGACATGCTCCAGTCGCTGCTGAATCTCCAGCAGTTTCTCAACGCCCTGCGCCATCAATTCTTCAGATCGAAAGACACCGTTGTAATCTTCCATCGTCTTTTGCAGGTCGCCACGCAGGCTATCGACACTTTCGCCATCGCCTTTACGATCCCAGCGCTCCATGTGATCCATCGCCGCGGTAATACTGTCTTCGTCAATCGGGCGATGAAAACGATTTTCGCCAAGATACTCGATAATGTGATTACCCGCTGCACGTCCAAAGACGATAATGTCGAGCAGCGAATTCCCGCCAAGCCGGTTCGCCCCGTGTACCGAGACACAGGCACATTCCCCCGCGGCGTAAAGCCCCGGCACAGTCTCTTCACCCTGACGCACGGGAACGACCACCTGACCATGGCGATTCGTTGGAATGCCGCCCATGGTGTAGTGTGCGGTCGGGTAGATCGGTATCGGTTCCTTCGCCGCATCGAGATGCATAAAGGTCTTTACCATGTCATAGATGCCCGGCAACCGTTGCCGCAACACATCTTCACCGAGATGATCCAGTTTCAACAACACATAATCTTTATTAGGGCCACAGCCACGCCCCTCTTTGATTTCGGTATAGATCGAACGACTGACAACATCACGGCTGGCGAGGTCTTTGGCGTGCGGCGCATAGCGCTCCATAAAGCGTTCGCCATTACCATTGAGCAGATAGCCGCCCTCACCGCGCGCGCCTTCGGTAATCAACATCCCCTTACCTGCTACGCCGGTGGGATGAAACTGGATGAACTCCATATCCTGTAGCGGAATGCCGGCGCGCAGCGCCATCCCCATGCCATCACCGGTATTAATGTGGGCATTGGTGTTGGTGCGGTACATCTGCCCGGCGCCACCCGTCGCTAGCAAGGTGGTCTTCGCTTCGATGATCAGTGGTTCACCGGTTTCGATGCACATCACCAATGCGCCAAGTACGTAACCTTCTTTATCTTTTAGTAGATCAATGGCGAAGTACTCATCAAAGAAGTGAGTCTTGGCGCGAATATTTTGCTGATAGAGTGAGTGGAGAATCGCATGGCCGGTTCTATCCGCCGCGGCGCAAGTACGTGCGGCCTGATCGCCCCCAAAGTTCTGGCTCTGACCACCAAACGGACGTTGATAGATCTTGCCGTTATCGAGGCGTGAAAACGGTACGCCAAAGTGCTCCAGCTCTATCACCAGGCGCGATGCAGTGCGACACATATATTCGATCGCATCCTGATCGCCAAGATAGTCACCGCCTTTGACCGTGTCATACATGTGCCAGTGCCAGTTATCGGGCAGCACATTGGCGAGTGCAGCGTTAATTCCCCCCTGTGCCGCCACGGTGTGCGAACGCGTGGGGAACACCTTGGAAACCACTGCGACTGAAGCGTCGGCCTGTGACATCTGCATCGCGGCACGCAGCCCGCCGCCACCTGCACCGATCACCAGTGTGTCAAAACGCCGCCGTTCAATGTTTTTTCTGATATGACTCATACACTCACCGTCAGTAAAATCTTCATGATCCAGATCGCAGCCCCTAACAGTGAGAAGCCGACAACTGTCAGCAGCGCCAGACGAAGACTATCGACATGCAAGTAGTCCATGATGACGTCTCGCATACCGATCCACGCATGAGTCAGCAGCGACAGGAAAAACAGGGTTGCCGTAATAGACACAAAACTATTGGCCATCATCGTGCGCCATTCAAGAAAAGAAGCCGGGGTGTTGGCTGCAAAGTAGATTCCAAAGCAGACCACAAACAACAGCATATAAACGGCACTTAAACGCTGTATCAACCAGATGCGTAAACCGATGGATTTACGACTCATAACATCACCACCATGCCAATCACGGTCACGATCAGCCCGGCAGCCAGTACACACCATGCACTTCTACGGCCGTCGACAACATTGACGCCTATATCAAGATCGAGCATAAAATAGCGTATACCCGCAAAGAAGTGATGGGAAAAACACCATAGCATCAGTAATACTGCCAGTCGAAACAGACCACTATCAAAGAATGAAGTCACAGAGTCGTAGCCCTGAGGGCTGCTTAATGAAAGCCCAATAAGGTAGATCACAACAGGAATAGCGAGGAACATCAGTACCCCTGTGATACGGTGTGCTACTGAGAGCACAGCCATCACGGGCATATCGATACGAGTTAAATCTAGAAAGACCGGACGTTTTTTATTTTCCATAATCACTCATTATGAATAATCGATGCTTCACCATAGTGTAACCTATTGAAATGATTCGTCCAGAATATTATCACCGGCGATAATTTCAGTTATCATCACCACTCTTCACCCCTTGTCGTATACGATTAAATTAAGCAGGATATTGAGCAATGAATAATCAGTGGAAGGAATACCTCCAGTGTCAGCACGCAGTATTAACAGACGATGAAAATAGCGTCGAACACTTTGGTCAGCCACAGGATGAACACGCCGCTATCACGACGGGCAATATCATCTGCCCGATCAGTCAAAGCACCTTTATTCATGCCGCTGGCGATGATGCAAAAACTTTTTTACAAGGGCAACTGACCAACGACATCGATTTGATTAATCCACAATCCAGCCAACTGAGTGGCTATTGCAACCCGAAAGGACGCTTGCTGGCGCTCTTCCGTATCACACAACACGCAGATGGTTACCGACTACATTTCCCGGAGAGTCTGCTCGATAAAACAATCGGACGTCTCAAGATGTTTGTATTGAGGGCGAAGGTCACCCTCGAAGCAGCGGATGCCGACGTCGTGCGGTTTGGTATTGCGGGTGATCAGGCCATCACCCAACTGGAGGCCCATTTCAATACACTACCGGATACTGAAAACGGTGTCGTCGAAGCGGATGGCATTACCGTGATCAGACACCCCGGCCACCGCCCGCGCTTTGAACTCATCGGCAATGTGGAAACGATGCAGACACTGTGGCAAACACTATCGCCCAACTTTACTGCGGCGGGCAGTCACGCCTGGCAACGGCTGGACATTGAGGCTGGTCAACCATGTGTTCTGGCAGAGACGGTGGAGATGTTTATTCCGCAGATGCTGAATCTCGATGTTATCAATGGCGTCAGTTTCAAAAAAGGGTGTTATCCCGGACAGGAAGTGGTGGCGCGTCTGCACTATCGTGGCAAACTTAAACGTCACATGCACATCGCGCAGTTCACTGCTAATGCCTGCCCCCCCCCCGGCACACCGCTCTATGCCGTCGCTGACCCAGAAGGTCAGGCCATCGGCAATATCGTGTTAACTCACGCCATGCCGGGTTCCGCAACAGATATCGAATTTCATGCGCTGTGCGTCATCGCAAACGAGGCTGCAGTGGATAATGCCGTCTGTTTACAGGGAGATACGAAAACTGCATTAAAATTACAGGATTTACCCTACCCCTTTCCATCCGACGATTGATAGCCACCGCACCAGCACACCCAAAATAGCCATAAAGGCCTGAATACGAAACAGATAAAGTTAATCTAAAAGTGGGCGATACCTTAAAAGAATCATAGAGATAACTAAACATAAAAAAATCTGTCTGCTGTGAAAATAAGGCATTTATGGCTAATCCACTCATCGAAAAATTTTGCAGAGATCTGATTGCTGATATCAAGGCTAACAAGATCACGCTGCCAGCACTGCCTGAAGTGGCGCTGAAGGCGCGCACATTGCTCAGTGAAAAGAACACGACCACCAAACAGCTTTCAAAAGTGATTAGTGCCGATGTGGTCATCACCACTCGCCTGCTACGTGTTGTTAATAGCCCGCTCTACCGCACCCGCAATAAAGTCGAAGATATTAAAATGGCGATCACTCGCCTCGGCAATGCCAATGTGCGCAGCCTTATCACGAGCCTTGCGATGGAGCAGCTTTACCAGGCGGGATTTTCAAAAGAGGTCAAGCAGAAGCTCAAAGATAACTGGCAACATAGCCTGCATGTCGCTGCGCTTAGTTATGTCATCGCACGTGACTTCTCGAACCTGAGCCCCGATGAGGCGATGCTCAGCGGCCTGATTCATGACATCGGTGCGCTGCCCATTCTGGAATATGCGGAATTGTTACCTGATATCCTGGCAAACCCTGCGGCACTCGATCGCCTGGTGTTTGTCCTGCATACCAAGGTGGGACACCTGATTCTGAAAAAATGGAACTTCCCCGATGAACTGGTGACCGTCGCCAGGGAGCATGAGAATTTCGAGCGTGATACGGGCATCGATCCAGACTATACCGACGTCGTGCTCGTCGCCAATCTTCTAAGCCATATTGGCACGAATCACCCGCACACCAAACTCGACTGGAATTCGATACCGGCTTTCAACCGCCTCGCCATGACCCCTGAAGAAAGCATTGCAGCAATCAAGGAAGCACACGAAGAAATAATTGAAATTCAGAATATTTTTTCCCATTGATAAGAGAATATGAATACTCCAATTCACTCGCCGGGCACTACTCACAACGTAAACACATTCAGGATTAAGTGATAATTTTATGTCCAGGGAGTTAATAGATAGACTGATAAATGAGATGCTAGATGACATCAAGTCTAATCGCATCATATTACCGACCCTGCCTGAAGTGGCGAACAAGATCAGGGACATCATCGACCGACCCAACACCTCTGCCAACGATATTACTGCTGCGCTCAAACTCGATGCAGCCCTGTCCGCTCGCCTGCTAAAGCTAGCCAACAGTCCACTTTTTCGTACTAAAAACCCTATTGAGAATATCAATACTGCGATCACACGACTCGGCAATAAAAACATCAGAAACCTGGTCACCAATCTTGTTTTAGAGCAGATGTATCAGGGGGGCTGCTC
>CALZIG010000272.1 GCA_945787585.1 uncultured Gammaproteobacteria bacterium
ACCTCATACTCGTTCATCTCAACCCATAAACTTATTAGTATGGATACAAGTATTGCGGAGACTAACGCAGACAAAGACCACCAATATGACTGTTTCACTGAAAAATTCCTTTTCTACTATTGTTTTAATTTTATGATAAAAAGTTCATCTGAACGGTATTGGTTTGCACGATCAATTGAGTTGTTCTAGAGACCAGGATCGCACATGCAAACGTGTAGTTACTTTTAAAAGCATAATCAGTTCCATTTTACATAGAGATCATCACACAAGAGAACTATTCTCCGGTGCTCGATACATAAAAATAGTGAAATCATCGACCAGATACCCCTGTATTAATTTAACCCGAGGTGAAAGCGACTTGCAAAAGGTTTCGATCTCCTCCGCATCGTGCCCCACCAACAGCGGGTGATCAGGAAAAGTAGCCCTATCAAGCATATTAAAAGCCAATGCGTAATTAGCTGATGCATACATGCGCGCGATCACTTCTTTATAATAAGCTGAGTGAATACTACGATACCCGAGCGCCCCTGAAGCAATCACATAATCAACCATTGGCAGTTCGGCAACGTTAAAATCCGTTTGATAAAATGCAGTATTAGGCAAGTGACCATAGCATTTGTTCGCCTCTATAATAAACTCAGGCATCTGATCGATACCAATATAGGTAAATTCAGAAACCCGCTCATCCAGAAAACCTTTCAGGTCACCCCGTCCACACCCCAGATCCATCACTGAGCACGCGTTAAGATCAGCTACTTGAGTAAGCACCTCGAATCTTTTTAACTGACTCTCCTCCCCTTTCCACCCGAGCGACTTTACCGTTCCGCTAAACTCCTTAATACGGTGACGGTGGTAGTGGATGATGTTTGCTTTTTCAATTAATTCCATTTTTAATCATGCTCGTTTTTCATTGTTAAAGTAGTAAAAAATATCCTGTCGCCAGCTCAACACTCATTATCGGAATATTGAATATAAAACAGTTCGATTACAACTACTCTCATAGCCTACAATGGTAATCCTCCTGAGTTCAAAATAATAAATCACTACAAAGCGAAATCGATGTTTATTGTTTGATAGCCACCTATTGAAAACCGGAATCTGCTGTAAAGTTCAACTGGCACCAGGGTGTTAACGTTTCTCTCTCGAGTCAGTGCATTGAAGGGGTTTTGCCCTCTTCCGTATACGCCATCGTTTGCGTTCGCCATAAGGGGCCATAGATTTGCAGCACTACCTCCTGCAATACCGAAGTCACCGGCAAGGATTGGGGCAGGAGTCTGAGTGAATGTCATATCTTTTACTCTTTTTTGCCCTTTTCCACCGCCCGCACCCTTTGTTCGACTATAAGTGCCCTGAAGACTTGTCCATGCCCATACGCCACCCACGGTATTTGTGAAAATATAATCTAACCAGGGGTTAATTCGTAATTGAGCTGCTGCAAGGAGAACAGCCCGAGCATCGTCACGCACCGCAGCCCAATCCACATTTGCCTCTGAACCCGGCAACCCGTTGTCCAATGCAACGCCCACAAAATTAAGGTTGGCGTTGTTGATTTCATTCACGGTGGCAGTGATTTCAGCCACATAATTTGGCTTCGGATCTAACTGGAAGTTATTGCTATTAACTGTGTAGGTACCTTCTTCAGTGACATACGGACGATAATCTGGGTCAAATCCCGCAGCCTTCCGTCCTTGCACTCTTTCCTCGAAAGGCGTCCAGGCATCCTCGTCATCTTTGGTCCACCACCCAACATTAGTGTTGTCTCCTGCTCCGCCGAGAACCTCTGCTAACGCATGAGCACGCCAAAACTCCGCCGCTGGTGCTAACGCAACACCACCCCAGCCATCAGTCCCAAGCGCATGTGCAATCCCCACTGAATTATCTACGGGAGCTGCCCCTCCGCCGCCGCCAACCAATACCATATGACGGTTATCACCCAGCCCTGCCGAAGCAAGATCTACGGACTGGCTTCTAGCCACACGCTGAACAAGCTGTGTATCTGCGGTCCTTGTCTCAATCCTTGAGTCAGAAACACTCTGCTGCCGAAGGGGTACAGCAGCAACTGCCTTCGCCCCCATCACATCCGCCTCTTTCTCCAGGCCGGCATCATCATTAACAGACACACCCTGCTTCATCTGCATAGTAGGCTTAACCCGTCCCTGCTTCTGCTGTACCACATGCCACGCTTCATGCGGGAGATGCTTCTCCTGCCCTGAGGCCAGATGAATATCGCTACCCTGTGCATAGGCGTGTGCCTGCAACTGGGAAGGCTTATCCGAGTTGTAATGCACCTTTACATCATCCATCGAATAGCCTGATAAACCTTCAATACCAGATTTAAGAATATCCGGCAAGCCGGTGTTGTTGGGTTGAACATCGGTTTGCCGCTGAACAGACTCCTCACTAAACTTACCTTGTAGTGATTCCTCATCCTCAGCCTGTAACTGCATCGCATTACTAAACTGGCCCTGAATCTGCTCACGCTGAGCGACCTGTTTCTGACTGCTGTTTATCCCTACGATCAATTTATTTTGTGTGGCTGTGCTGGCGCGATTATCTATAAGCTGTTGAGCCGGCACGTGACCCTGCGGCGCTTGAAATCGATTGCCTGTACTCTCATTGTCCTTATCAGTATACGATTGCATCGTTATAGTCCCTTATTAATCAGGCTCGAAAAAATCATGCTTAATTATCCTTCTAATGACTTCACTGCTATTGTCACATCGCCGCAGAAATCGCAATCATCACATTCACCGCGATAAAACTCATCGCAAATACTACCAATGAAATTCGGTCAAAGGCACGTGCTGTCTTTATATTCCCTTTTGTCTCAGCGAGATGTGACGAGATGATAGAAGCAAACACCGTTAGCAATATCGTTATCATTCCGAGGCCATTGACCATGTCCGTCAAAGTGACGCGGCCAACCCCCGGCAGCTCTGCGAGATTGATATAACTGTTGGCCACTGCCGCAAAAAAAGCACCCACACCAAGCCCAATCCGATCACCAGATGCAGGCGTGAGAAGAAAGGCAAGCAACGCGATACTGACCGCAGCAAATAGCCCCTGAAACATTTTAAAATAAAGCCCCCAATCTGGGCGCTTAATCGACAGTGCATAGGTTAACTGCGTATAAACTGCTTTATGTGCTTCAGGAGAGTCCGGGTCACCGCGACTACTTTTATAGGCGTGAGGCTTGTTAATCAGGTCACTGCGATAGACTATGTATCCCGGTATGTTGACACGTGAACTATATGTCGTATCTTCAGCATCGGGCACATACTGAAACTGCTCCCATTGCAGATTATTTTCTTCAATGCGAATGGTTAGCTGATGATGGTCAAGCGGGTATCGCATAATATTAAACGACTTACTGATCCGCGCCGCAATACGGTAAAGCTCGTAGTGACTACCATCGCTACTGCTTGACCTGACAAGCTCCTTCGACAATATCTCACCATCGACAACATGAAATGTTTCTCCTGGGTTAACCTTGTCGCCTTGCCAGTTAAACCAGAGATAAAAATCTACTGTCCACAGCGTTTCCTTGGTGGAGATCGTTTCGATCCGGTCAACATAGACCCCAACCTTGACTTGCTTACTGTTATTTTCTTCACCATTCAGTCGCTGGTAATTGGGTGCAGTCTTACCAAGCTCCGTTTTATAGGGGTCGATACGCTCCTGATGACGTGCTTCTGATTCAATCTTATCCGCATAGAGATTATTACTCGCGACGTAACCCACCACTAGATAAAAGCCTATCAGGAACATTAC
>CALZIG010000273.1 GCA_945787585.1 uncultured Gammaproteobacteria bacterium
GCCAGCAGACTCTGTGAAATGGGACGCCATGATGATACGGTTAACTAACGACGCAACCTTTACCCCACTGGATTCGCGAGGCTATGATGCGCTATGAATGAGTTTCACTACACAGATCCGCTCCCGCTGGGCAAAGACAGTACTGAGTATCGCCTGCTCTCCAGTGACTTTGTCTCGACAGGGACCTTCGAAAATCAGCCGATACTCAAGATAGATAAAGAAGCACTCACGCTGCTCACCTCAAGTGCGATTCACGACATCTCGCATCTCTATCGCAGCAGTCACCTGCAACAACTACGCGATATACTCGATGATAAAAACGCATCGAAAAATGACAAATTCGTTGCCATGGAGCTACTGCGTAACGCAAACATATCTGCCGGCATGGTATTGCCGGGCTGTCAGGACACCGGCACCGCCATCATCATCGGGAAAAAAGGCCAGCAGGTCTGGACCGGCAGTAACGATCGCGAAGCGATTTCACGCGGCGTTTATCGTGCTTATCAAAATGACAACCTGCGCTATTCGCAGATGGCGCCGCTCACATTCTTCGACGAGAAAAACACCGGCACTAACCTGCCGGCACAGATCGATATCGATGCCGTTGAAGGGGGTAGCTACAAGTTTTTATTTATCACCAAGGGCGGTGGTTCAGCCAATAAGACCTTCCTGTTTCAGGAGACCAGGGCACTGCTCAATCCAGCAAGCCTTAACGCCTTTCTCGGCGAAAAATTAAAGATGCTGGGCACCTCGGCCTGCCCGCCGTACCACCTCGCCATTGTCGTCGGTGGCACCTCCGCGGAGGCCAACCTGAAGATGGTCAAACTCGCCTCAGCCCACTATCTCGACACCCTGCCTAATAAAGGAAATGAGTATGGCCAGGCATTTCGCGACACTGAACTGGAACGACAGGTGCTTAAACTGACGCGCGATCTCGGCATCGGTGCGCAGTTCGGCGGTCAATATTTTGCTCACGATGTGCGCGTAATACGTCTGCCACGCCATGGTGCCTCGTGCCCGGTGGGCATTGGTGTTTCCTGTTCAGCAGACCGCAATATTCTCGGCCGCATCGACCGCGACGGCGTATGGCTGGAACAGTTAGAACGTGATCCCGCGCGCTTTCTACCGACTATCACGGATGACTCACTGTCTGATGAAGTGGTCCATATTAACCTCAACCAGCGGATGGAACAGATCCGTGCAACATTATCGCAATACCCAATCAGAACCCGCCTCGCGCTCAGCGGCTCTATTATCGTAGCGCGCGATATCGCTCACGCGAAAATAAAAGCGCGCCTCGATAGCGGCGAAGCGATCCCCGATTATTTTAAAGACCATATTATCTACTACGCCGGGCCGGCCAAGACGCCTGACGGCTACCCATCAGGTTCGTTCGGGCCAACCACTGCGGGCCGTATGGATAGTTATGTGGCCGCTTTCCAACAACACGGTGCTTCACTGGTGATGCTGGCCAAAGGTAACCGCAGCCGCGCAGTGACAGAGTCCTGCAAAAAGCACGGCGGCTTTTATCTTGGATCAATAGGGGGGGCTGCTGCAGGCCTGGCACAGGAGTGTATTCGCAAAGTCGAAGTGATCGACTATGCAGAACTCGGTATGGAAGCAGTACATCGCATCGAAGTTGAAAACTTTCCCGCGTTCATTGTGATTGATGACAAGGGTAAAGATTTTTTTGCTGAGCTAGGTATTTAACCGCTAAAAAACAGTGGCTACATTACCGGTCCAGTACTGGTAACGATTGCAGCGTTAACTCCCGCCCTTCATTCAACATATATTCTAAAAAGACCTGCGCTACCATCGAGAGCTGTTTACCCTTCGGATAACAGAGATACCACTGATCTTCAATCGGAAAGCCCTGCACATCCAGCACGACCAACTCACCCGCCTGTAATTCATGCGTCAATGCATAGACAGACAACATCGAGATCCCCAATCCACCAATCACCGCCTGCTTGACTGCCTCATTACTCCCCAGCTCCATGCTGCCTTTAAAACAGAAGTCGCGATTTTTAAGCAGTCGACTGATCGAGCCATAAGTACCACAGCCTGGCTCACGCATAATAAAGTTCTCCTGCTCCAACGCCTTCACAGGGATATCTCGTTCATTAGCCAACGGATGCGAAGGGGGCGCAAGGACCACCACGGGGTTGGCCAAAAAGGGGATGCGGTGAATTTCTGCCCCCGTTGGGGCCTGGCCGACAATATAAATATCATCGAGATTCTGCTCAAGCCGCTCAAGCACACGCTCCCGGTTGATCACCTCAAGCGCGACATTAATGCCGGGATATTTTTTACAAAAAGAGCCCAAGATCCTCGGCGCAAAATATTCTGCGGTCGTGACGCCTGCAATACGTAAGTTCCCCTGTTTGATGCCCTGCATATCAGAGATCGTCATCTGGAAATCTGCCAGGCTATCAAATACCGATTTACAGGTCTTAAGTAGCTCTTCACCCACTTCTGTTAAATAAATTTTCTTGCCAATCTGGTTATAAAGCGGCAATCCAACAATCCCAGTAAGCTTTTTAACCTGCATTGAGAGCGTCGGCTGAGTGAGGTGAAGCTCCTCTGCCGCCACCGTAAATGAACTATTTCTTGCAATTGCTTCAAAGACTTGCAGCTGGCGGAAGGTTGCATTTCTAATTCTGATCATAATTCATTACCGTATTATTGTGTTTAGTCGATGGATAGTATAATTTTTTTTGATTATCGTTTATATAAAAAATATACCATACTTCACTCGTTGGTTTAATCCCCTCCCCCCTCATAAAGGGATTAAGCCATCTTTCTAGCGCACATGGGGCTGCTCCCCCTCCTTTCTGCAACCCATGTGCGCATCTTTTTTATTATATTTTTCATACTAATACAGGCATTAATAAGAATAATTAATGCTTCAAGCATGCTATCCATAATGCGTAAACCCTACTCAGATTAACACTCACTACAAAGCTTACCTTTATCTATAGAAAACATAATAAATCTTCATTATTGCTTATAGTAGAATAAATGCACAATTTATTCATTATCTAAGCTTCGCCCCATACCGCTTTCCTCGAACGTCCATAGTAACCATCTGGTTTATACGTTATATTTGCGGTCATGACCCTACTTCAGTTATAATTCGTCCACTTCTTCTGGGCGCCTTGTGGTCATACGCCATCTACTACACATGCTAGTACACAGAATAAGAAGCACTGCGGCCACTCACCGAGTTGAATCGCAGCGCACACCGAACTGAATAATCAGATCACCCCGCCTCAGACCGCACCGAATAAAAATTTTGGTGGGCGCGCTTTAGGAGCAAACTAATAGATGTCGTTTAATACCCTCGGCCTTAAGGCTGAATTACTTCGTGCGATCAAAGCACAAGGTTACACCACCCCAACCCCCGTTCAAGCCCAGGCAATCCCCGCGATACTTAAAGGCGGCGACATGCTTGCAGGCGCGCAGACAGGCACCGGCAAGACAGCCGCATTTACCCTGCCGATGTTGCAACGCCTTTCAGAAGCGAGCACAGAGACAACTAGCAAACGCAAGCGCCCTGTACGCGCCCTGGTATTAACACCAACGCGCGAACTTGCTGCCCAGGTCGCTGAGAGCACACAAAATTACGGCCAGCATCTGTCACTCAAATCTACCGTGGTGTTTGGCGGTGTGAACATCAAACCACAGATCGACAAACTGCGTCAGGGCGTCGACATCATCGTCGCTACCCCTGGCCGCTTGCTCGACCACGCCACACAGAAAACGGTTGATCTGTCTCAGGTTGAAATCCTGGTACTGGATGAAGCCGACCGTATGCTCGACATGGGCTTCATCAACGATATTAAAAAGATTCTGGCGCTGCTGCCCGCAAAACGCCAGAATCTGTTGTTTTCTGCCACCTACTCCAGTGAGATCAAACGACTGGCACAACAACTGCTCCACGAGCCAACACTGATTGAAGTCGCGCGCCAAAACACCGCGACCGAGACCGTAACACAACTTGTTCACCCGGTGGATCGTGCGCGTAAACGTGAACTGCTGACACATATTATTAAAGCTGGCGAATGGAAACAGGTACTTGTTTTCACCCGCACCAAACACAGCGCCAATCGCCTTAGCAAACAGCTCGAAGAGAGTGGCATTACCGCCACGGCTATTCACGGCAACAAGAGTCAGGCGCAACGCACCAAGGCGCTGAAGTCTTTTAAAGCAAACGACATCCGAGTAATGGTCGCGACCGATATTGCGGCACGTGGACTCGATATCGATCAGCTGCCACATGTGGTTAACTTCGAACTCCCTAATGTTGCGGAAGACTACGTTCATCGTATCGGACGCACCGGGCGTGCGGGCAACGAAGGTGAGGCTGTTTCACTGGTCTGTGTGGACGAATTAAAACTGCTCAGCGGCATTGAAAAACTGATTAATCGCGAGATCTCAAAAGAGATCATTGCAGGCTTTGCGCCCGATCCAAGCATTAAGGCCGAAGCGATCCCTAACGGACGCAATAATACCGGCGGCAAACAACAGGGACGTCGTCCAACACAGGCGCGCCCACGTAACGCGGCGCCGAAGCAGCGCAACCAGTCGCAACGTAAACAACCACAACGCGGCAAGAACGATAACAGCGGCAGAAGCCGAGTCAGCAGCCCTTCTGACAAAAACGTTCAGATATACCAGGCGAGCGATGGCCTCGGCATTCAGGTCGATCCACCGCGTACTAGCTCCGAGGTCAACGGTAATAGCATTCACTATCAGCCGAAGGAAACCCGCCGTCCGGAACAACGCAAGTCGGTTAATAAAAAGACGCGTGAAGTGCCTTCACTCTTTGGTGGCTAATCCGTGATTACAATTTTTATAACCGATACACATCAATATCAGGAACTACGCTCGTGCTGACAACTGCTAATATCACCATGCAATTTGGAGCGAAACCGCTCTTTGAGGATATCTCCGTCAAGTTTAGTGGTAATAACCGCTACGGCCTGATTGGTGCTAATGGTTGCGGCAAATCAACGCTGATGAAAATCCTCGGCGGCGATCTGGAGCCGACTGCTGGCAATGTCATGATCGATGTCAATAATCGTGTCGGTAAACTGCGCCAGGATCAGTTTGCCTTCGAAGAATATAGCGTGCTTGATACTGTCATCATGGGGCATGCTGAGCTATGGGAAGTTAAACAGGAACGTGATCGCATCTATAGCCTGCCTGAAATGTCGGAAGATGAAGGAATGAAGGTTGCCGATCTCGAAGTTGAGTTTGGTGAAATGGATGGCTACACCGCCGAATCCCGTGCAGGTGAACTACTGCTCGGTCTTGAAATTCCACTGGAGCAACACAACGGCCTGATGAGTGCCGTCGCCCCCGGCTGGAAGCTGCGTGTATTACTAGCGCAGGCGCTGTTTTCCAATCCAGATATCTTGCTACTTGATGAGCCGACCAATAACCTCGATATCAACACCATTCGCTGGCTCGAAAACATCCTTAACCAACGCAACTGCACCATGATCATCATCTCGCATGATCGCCACTTTCTTAACAGTGTCTGCACCCACATGGCCGACCTCGACTTTTGTGAACTGCGTATCTATCCAGGTAACTACGACGAGTACATGACCGCTGCGACTCAGGTGCGTGAAAGACAATATGCAGATAATGCTAAAAAGAAAGCGCAGATTGCCGAACTGCAGACCTTTGTTAGCCGCTTTTCGGCCAATGCATCCAAGGCTAAACAGGCGACCTCTCGTGCCAAGCAAATCGACAAAATTAAACTCGATGAGATCAAACCTTCAAGCCGGGTCTCACCTTTCATCCGTTTTGATCAGGAGAAGAAACTGCATCGACTGGCACTAGAGGTTACTGAACTCGCCAAATCATTTGATGACAAACCGCTGTTCGAGCACCTAAACCTGATGGTTGAAGTCGGTGAACGCATCGCCGTTATCGGCCCTAACGGTATCGGGAAAACGACCCTGCTACGTAGCCTTGTCGGCGATCTAGAGCCGACCCACGGTAACGTCAAATGGTCTGAAAATGCCAGCATCGGTTACTTTTCACAGGACCATGCCCATGACTTCGAACAGGACATGAACCTGTTCGACTGGATGAGTCGCTGGGGAAAGCCCGGTGATGATGAACAGACCATCCGAGGCACACTTGGCCGCCTGCTGTTCTCTCGCGATGAATGCGAAAAGTCAGTCAAGGTGATCTCTGGTGGAGAACAGGGTCGTATGCTGTTTGGTAAGATCATGCAGCAGAAACCCAACATCATGTTGATGGACGAGCCGACCAACCATTTAGATATGGAGTCAATTGAGGCACTCAACCTCGCGCTGGATAACTATCCCGGTACCTTGATTTTCGTCAGTCATGATCGTGAATTCGTCTCATCACTGGCGACACGCATCATCGAGTTGACACCGGATGGCCTGGTCGATTACCACGGCACTTATGATGAGTACCTGCGTAGCCAGGGGATTGAAGAGGCCAAGCAGCAGGCGGCGAGTTAGCCTCATCCCACCCGCCATAAACCGGGTTTCCACGCGCCTGCGTGGGAACCCATTCAGCGTTCAGAAAACCACCTGCCATTCGCAAGCATGTCGCATAAAAAATGCCGCACAGCAAAACCATACTATTGGTTGACACCGCCGCTGTCTCGGTGACAATAGGACATTATGAGTAATGCTGAAACAACATCAGACGACCTGCCTGCTTACCAAGTCCGCATCAGCCAGCGTGCCAAACGGATGCAGCTCAAGATTTCACCGCTGGGTGAAGTCGAGGTTGTGCTGCCCAAACGGGTTAGCCCAAAACACGTAGCGTCCTTTGTGACACAACATCAAACGTGGATTCAACAAACTCAAAAGAAGATGGCGGCACTCTATCCACCCGAAGAACTGCTGCCCGGCACACTCAACTTCGCCGCCACACAACAGCAGTGGCAGTTGGAATACCTTGAGGGTATTCGCCCCCGTGTAGCAGAGATCGAAGGCACATTAAAGGTCTACAGTCAGGATGATGAAGCAGCAAGAAAGGCGCTACAGCGCTGGTTAAATCGACGCGCCGATGAAATACTTGTACCGTGGTTACGCGAAGTGAGTGACGAGATTGGACTGACATTCCAACGCGCTGTGATCCGCGCACAAAAGAGTCGCTGGGGAAGTTGCTCATCCAGCGGCACCATTAGCCTCAATCGCGCCTTACTTTTTATGCCGCCTCAGTCCGTGCGCTATCTCTTCATCCATGAACTATGCCACACCAGAGAGATGAACCATTCACCACGTTACTGGGCGCTGGTCGAACGTTACATGCCTAACTATCTACAACACGAACAAGTGTTGAACAAAGGGATCAGATCGGTGCCGCGTTGGGCGCTAACTATTTAAGAAGGAAACTTCTCGTCCAATAAAACCTTCGCATCCTTCTCTAAATCAGCAGCACTAAGATTTGCAAGTAATCGCTGAAACTCAGCACGACGTCCATGGCGAAGCTTCAACCAGGCAAATGAAAGCCGTTTAATATAGAACATCGCAGCAATCACTAAGCCGACGATCAACATCCACATCTGAATGAAGATTGGCGGCATGCGATCAATAAATTGCGCGTACATAAAAAAAGACAGCATCAATACCATTCCCAACGAAATACCGATGGTCACCAGAATACTTTCATACTTCTTTTTGAGTGCGTTGATTGTTTCAATATTGACCTGCTCAGACATCGTTTAACTGCGCCTCAATCGTAATAGTACTAATGATTAAATTCTGCATACTCTAACAAGTAAATGCCATATATTGCGCCATTATACATATCACATCCGGCGACTTCTAAATTCATTCCGTTAACGTTTCCAGCGACTCCGAGACCTCAATCCACTCCGCTTCGACATCATCCAGCTCAGTTGAGATACTCACCTGTTGCGCCAATAGCGCTTTCAGACGCTCCTTTTCCGCATCGCCATAGATGGCACCATCGGCAAGCACATGCTCGACCTCTCCCTTCTGTGCATTAAGCTGCTCCATCCGCTGTTCCAGTTTTTTCAATCGATTCTGTAATGGCTTCAAAGCACGACGCTGTTCGGCATCCTGTTGTCGACGCTCTTTACGTGCCAGCTGACTGTTCTGCCCGACCTCAGCGGTCGAGCTCACCTCCACGGCCTCATCCATGTCACGACGCGCTACCATCTGCTGTCGGTAGCTTTCAAGGTCGCCATCAAATGGCGTCACACATCCATCGTCGACCCATAGCCAGCGATCCGTCACACTTCGCAGCATGTGGCGATCATGTGAGATCACCACCAGTGCCCCCTCAAAGCCCTGCAACGCAACGCTCAGCGCGTGACGCATCTCCAGGTCCAGGTGATTGGTAGGCTCATCAAGTAACAATAAATTAGGGCGCTGATAGACCAGCATCGCCAATACCAGCCGCGCCTTTTCGCCTCCCGAAAAGGGCGCTACCGGACCAGTCACCTTGTCACCGTGGAAGGCAAAACCGCCGAGAAAGTCACGCAACGCCTGATCACGGGCACGCGGATCGAGTCGCAAAAGATGTTGCAGTGGGCTCTCATCGAGATGCAACTGCTCCAGCTGATGCTGTGCAAAATAACCGATGTGCAGGTCTTGTGCCCTGGTGACATCACCGCTCACAGGCGCAAGCGTGTCGGCCAGCACTTTTATTAACGTCGACTTGCCCGCACCGTTCGCGCCCAACAGCCCGACACGGTCACCACTCGCCAGTTCAAGTTTTACATTAGACAGAATGATCTTATCGCCATAGCCGATCCCAACATCACGCATCTGTAACAGCATGTGCGGGAGCTTTTCAGGCTCAAGAAAGGTGAAGTGAAATGGTGAATCGATATGCGCCGCACTGATCACCTCCATCCGTTCCAGTGTTTTCAGGCGACTCTGCGCCTGCTTCGCCTTACTCGCCTTGGCCTTAAAGCGTGTCACAAAACTATGGATATGGGCGATCTCTTCCTGCTGCTTCACATAGGCCGACTGCTGCTGCGCCAGGCGCTCGGCACGACGCTTTTCAAAGGCGCTGTAATTGCCGGTATATAACTCGATCCCGCCTTGCTCTATGTGCGCGATATGGGTGGTCACATCATCAAGAAAATCACGATCATGCGAGATCAGTAACAGCGTCCCCTGGTACTGGGTCAACCACGCCTGTAGCCACATCACCGCATCGAGGTCGAGGTGATTGGTCGGTTCATCGAGCAGTAAAATATCGGAACGACACATCAGTGCCTGCGCCAGATTTAGTCGCATGCGCCAACCGCCAGAAAAATTTTTGACTGGCGAGGACTCCTGCGCAGTGGTAAAACCAAGTCCATGAAGCAGACGCGCCGCACGACTGCGGCTGGTATACCCATCCACCGCCTCAAGCCTTGCGTGCAACTGCGCCTGACGATTGCCATCATCCATCGCTTCAGCCTCAGCCAGCTGCGCTTCAACGACACGCAACTCGGCATCGCCATCGATTGCATAGTCGATTGCCGCACGATCAAGCGCTGGGGTCTCCTGCGCCACGTGTGCAATCACCTGCCCCGGCGGCAGGGTCAGTTCACCGGCATCGCTATGCAGTTGATCACGGATCATCGCAAACAGGCTCGACTTGCCACAGCCGTTGACGCCAGTGACACCTACCCGTTGCCCCTGATGGATAGTGAAAGTAACCTTTTCGAACAGCAGCTGACCGCCGCGTCGCAGCGCGACATCGGTAAAATTTATCATGGGCGTGATTTTAGCACGAGCTCAGGGGGCAACGTCACAAGAGTCTGATTGAGCGCGCTCTGCAATAACTAGCCCCGAGCATTTTTTCGCATATTTGAATCTTTGTACCTTTACGGCAATACCGCTTTCACGCTACATTCTTCCGGTGCCATTTTCAACATTCAATCACTGTCCCTGTGGTAGCAATAACCATTACATCACCTGTTGCGGGCAATACATCGACACTAATATGCCAGCACCAACGGCAGAGGCACTGATGCGCTCACGCTATAGCGCCTATACACGTAATAATAGCGACTACCTGCTAAAGAGCTGGCACCCAGCAACACGCCCCACCACGCTCGACCTGACACCAACGCCCGAATGGCTAGGGCTAATAATATGTCGCCGTGAAGCGGGCAGTGAACGTGATACGCATGGGTTAGTCGAGTTTATTGCGCGATACAAAGCAGCGGGGAAAACAGCGATCATTCATGAAATCAGTCGCTTCGCTAAAGAAGAGCAGCGCTGGTACTACGTCGATGGTACAATTTCACAATCCGCACAAAACAGCCCCTGCCCCTGTGGCAGTCACAAAAAATTTAAACGCTGCTGCGGCAAATAATTATTGGGAACAGGCGATCACACCATGGAACTTGAACAACGTAGTGAGGCGGTAGAACGAGAAGTCATCACCAGCCTCTATAGCAACTGCCCTGAAGCCACTAAAAAAGCACTGGGGTTGCGCATCATCCAGATCGATGATGCACTGCTACTCACCGCCACCCATGACCGAGCCATCATGCTGAATCGCGCCCATGGACTCTGCACCAACAAAGAGATCAAACCTAGCACAATACAGAAGATTGCAGCCACCTACACTGCGTTAGGTATCGAACATTACTTTCTGCACCTCTATATTGATGATCAACCACAGGCGAGCCGCCAACAGCTGATTAACGCCGGTCTGATCGCCGCCCGCGGCTGGATGCGCTTTATCCGCGATAACACGGCACCTGATGAGATCGCTACTGATCTACGCATAGAGAAGATTAACAGCGAACATGCCGATGCATTTGCGCGCATTGCCTGTGAGGCGTTCGACATGAGCGATGCCGCCGCACCGCTGATCGCGGCACTTGCCAACGATCCGCGCTGGCACCTGTACGCGAGTTTCGACGGCCAGACCATGGTCGGTACTGGCGCCACATTTGTCCATGATGAGATTGCGTGGCTCGACTGGGGTGCCACCGCCCCACAATATCGCTGCAAAGGGAGTCAATCTGCCATCATGGCCGCACGCATCGACGACGTAAAATCACTGGGGTGCAAGCATATCATCACTGAGACTGGCGAAGCGGTTGAGGATGATCCGCAGCACGCCTACCACAACATCCTAAAGCATGGTTTTGCTGAGATGCGCGCGCGCCAGAACTACAAACCACAACCACAATAAACACGCTTAAATAGCGCCATTCATAATGACTGAAAACAACATTGATGGCGCAAACCTGAGTACCACGGCCCGAATGGCTGCGGTGCAGGCGCCAATCATCCCCTTTGTAGGCGAACTCATCAGAGACAACCCCGACACCATCAACCTTGGCCAGGGTATCGTTGATTACGCACCACCAGATGCAGTCAAAACTGCCGTTAATGCCTTCTTCGATGAGCCACTGAACCACCGCTATAAACTGGTCGATGGTATCCCAGCACTGAAGGCAGTGATCGAACAGAAACTTCAGAACGAAAATAGCATTGCCCCCTCCCGCCAGCGCGAATGCTTTATCACCGCAGGCAGCAACATGGGGTTTTTGCAGGCGATGCTGGCGATCACCGACCCCGGCGATGAGGTGATCATCCTCAGCCCCTACTACTTCAACCATGAGATGGCGATCCGTATTGCGAACGCTACGCCAGTCATTGTTGCGACCGATGAACATCATCAGCCGCTGTACGATGCGATCGCAGCGGCGATTACAGACAGAACCCGCGCCGTGGTGACAATCTCACCCAACAATCCAACCGGTGCCGTCTATTCACGCGAGATGCTAACCGCAATCAATGCGCTGTGCCGTGATAAAATGCTCTATCACATTAATGATGAGGCGTATGAATACTTCGTATACGGCGACGCAAAACACTTCTCCCCCGCCTCCATCACCAACAGCATCGACCACACCATCTCACTCTTTTCACTCTCCAAGACCTACGGTATGGCGAGCTGGCGCGTGGGCTACATGCTGTTTCCGGCGCATCTCACGGCCGCACTCAAAAAGATACAGGATACCAATCTGATCTGCCCGCCGGTCATCTCACAACACGCTGCCGTGGCCGCACTCAAATGTGGTCGCGATTTCTGTGCACCTCACATTGCACGGCTTGCCAATATCCGCGGTGCCATCATCGAACAACTTGCACGGCAGGATAAGCTTCACTACGCTACGCCCCATGGTGCCTTCTATTTTTTTATTCAATCAGAAGGCCAACATGAAATGATCGCGCTCACGAAATTGCTGATCGAGCAGCACCGTGTGGCAGCGATACCCGGCAACACCTTTGGCGTAGATAACCACTGTTATTTTCGCATTGCCTATGGTGCACTTACTCAAGCAGATATTACTTCAGGCATCGAAAGATTGATCACGGGGCTTATCCAAAGTACCGCCTGAAAAACCACCTACAATAAATCATCTTTTTTTACCGCATTAGCAAGCAAAGTAGCGCTATCTGGCATATTCCGAATGTGAATATCACGCTGAGGAAAGGCAATTTCAATATTGGCCTCCTGAAAACGACGGTCAATCTCCATCAATATGTCGTGGCGTGTTTCAAGCAGTACGTCGGGGTGCGGAATATAGACCCGCAGTTCAAAATCAAGCGAGCTTTCACCAAACAGGACAAACCTGGCGGTAGCCTCGGGGTCTTTCAATACATTGGGATGATCAGCCGCAACGGCCAGTAAAGTGGTATAAGCTAAACGAGTATCCGAACCGTATGCGATGCCAACAGGAATCAGGATACGCAAAATAGTGTCACTGAGCGACCAGTTGATCACTTGCCCTGTGACAAACTCCTTATTCGGAATAATGAGTTCTTTTCTATCCCAGTCCGTAATCATCGTCGCGCGCATCTGAATACGGGAAACCTTGCCGCTGATATTGCCAATGGTCACGGCATCGCCCACGCGCACGGGTCGCTCAAACAGAATAATCAAGCCGGAGACAAAATTGGCGAAAATCTCCTGCAACCCAAAACCGAGGCCAAGGGTGATCGCAGCCGCCAGCCATTGTACTTTTGACCAGCCAATGCCCATGGCGCTAAAGGTCATCGCTAGCCCAACGATGACGAGGATATAGCGCACAATGGAGGTGATCGCATAGCGCCCACTCGGGGTAAAAGGCAGGCGCTGTAGGATGGCAATTTCCAGTAGCCCCGGAATATTGCCACTGACAAAAAACGTCATCAATAAAATAATGATCGCCAGTAATAGATCCGACAATGTCGTTGGTACCTGGGTGATTAAATCACTGCCGTTCTGGCTAGTGGCCGCGTCACTCGTCCACAACACAACTTGATCCAGGATGTTTAATGCCGGTAATATTTCGGCCCATATAAAGAACATACCGACCGCAATCGC
This sequence comes from uncultured Gammaproteobacteria bacterium, assembly GCA_945787585.1. Classification (GTDB taxonomy): domain Bacteria; phylum Pseudomonadota; class Gammaproteobacteria; order SZUA-140; family SZUA-140; genus SZUA-76. Next base: position 13,357 of record CALZIG010000273.1, read on the forward strand.
AAACCAGAAGGCACTATTCAGCAGCTTCATTGTCTGTGCACTAATCGCAATGACATCAATGGCGGGTTCGGGTTCTGCGGTGCTGGTTGACTCTGCGCCCTCTCCTGCTGAAGATTTTTCATTTGTTGCAGGCACGCTGTCAGCCAGAGCAAGTGATTTTTTGCGCCACTGCTCCAGCGCCAACTTCCGTTGTGCAATGTTCAACCAACGAATCAGAAACTCTCTTACCACTGTAATCGCAAACAGTAGCCCAAGAGTGCTCATGAGATACAGGGAAAGCTGAACAGCGGTATACATATACCCCATCGCCGCCGCAAGCGTGAGACCAAAAGGTATCAGCAATAATATCGCAAACCATGTACCGGTCAGGCGGTTCAACCAACCCTCTGGGTTTTTCTCAATCTGATGTTTTAATAAACCGCTGGCAGGATGCATTAAGCGGTATACAACTAACATACTGCAGCCCATCAGTATAAAGAAAGCGAAACGCCCCATTGAGTCATGGTGTGTCTGCGTCGGCTGATTAAGTGTCGCAGCAATAATAAAAACAAGGGGAAGGGCTAACGGTAGAAACCAGTTTAACTGCTTCCTGATTAACGTCAGATTCTCACTACGCCAGCGAAAATGCGCCTCACCCAGTCCCTCTTTTCGACACAGTCGCCTTAACAGCTGACCAATTAATAACAGATGTCCCATCGCATACAGGCCCGATGACAATGCCGTCGCAAAAATGGTATCGGTACTTAACTGACCCACTCGCCATGCAATTAAATAGATCAACAATGGCCATGGAATAGTCATCAATACGGTGACGCCACCGGCCCATAACGTATCACTAAATTTAGCTTTGCTTAGCTTGGTGACATAGCGCCCGAGCACTGAAAGTCTATCTTTCAAGCGACGTCGCATCGCCATCATAATCCCAATGAAAAACAGTGGCACAATCACCGCCAAAGGATTATCACGCAGATCACGAGCCAATCCGGCAACAATCTGTCCCCAGGCAAAAGGGGAAAGCAGCCACTTTGTGGCGGAGCCCAGCCGCAGAAAATCATTAAACTCGAGGTGTCGTGCGCTCTGTATCCAGAGAATACGCGTATCGATAAACTCACGGTAATCCCCAATTAATGTAATAAGGTCACGTTCACCTTCAAGAATAGGATATAGGTTCTTTTCAAAATAGGTATCATAGGCCTTGATCAGCTCATTAATATA
>CALZIG010000274.1 GCA_945787585.1 uncultured Gammaproteobacteria bacterium
CGTTTATGTCTAGACTTCATTCCGATACCTCTGAATCTGTTTGGCCCTTCATACGGATCATACGCCCCAGTCGCTGCATCAAGCTGCGTCGATGGCGCATCACCAGGATCACTTCAACAAGCATAAACAGTGCTGTCACACCATACGAGCCCCAAATGTACAAACCATGACCACCCATCGCAAACCATTCGCTCATGATTTAGCCCCCTGCAACAACGCTTTTACCCACATGCTGTCTGATTCACGTTCAAGAATAATACTGCGCACACGATTGAGTGCAACCGCAATCGTATAAAACCAGCAGGCAAAGGTCATCACCAGCAACGTCCAGATCATAATCTCGGACATGCTTGCTTCCACACCACCTTTCACAACTTTGATCGAACTGCCCTGATGCAGCGTGTTCCACCACTGCACCGAGTAATAGATGATGGGAATATTGACGACGCCCACCAGCGCCAGCAGTCCGCTAGCACGCGCGGCGCGACGCGGGTCATCGATCGCCGACTCCAGCGCCATAAAACCCACGTAGAGAAATAACAGAATCAGCTCAGAGGTCAGACGCGCATCCCACACCCACCAGGCACCCCACATCGGCTTGCCCCACAGTGCGCCGGTCCACAATGCTATAAAAGTAAACATAGCACCGGTCGGCGCGAGTGATGTGGCCATCATCGAAGAGAGGCGCGTGTGCCAGATCATGCCGGCTGCCGCCCAACACGCCATCACCACATAAATAAACATCGACATCCACGCGGCGGGCACATGGATAAACATGATGCGGTACCCTTCCCCCTGCTTGTAATCGGTCGGCGCGACAAAAAAGCGCATGTAGAGCCCAACTGCCAGCAGGATCACTGAGGCGATCGCAAACAGCGTGGTCAGCCGCCCTGCTAAAGGATAGAAGCTCGCTGGTGATGAAAATTTAAACAGGTTAAACACGTCGCTTATCTTCTCTTTTTAAATGTAGCTAAATTTAAAAACACAATAAAAACCTATTCTACCGAGATCCTGAGCGCCGCCGCTGAGGCCCACGGCGCGAGTACTAACGCCAGTAACAGAATCGCCCCCATCAATGACAGATGCCCTTCGGCCCCCATCCCCATCGCATTCGCAGTGACCGCCCCCGCGCCAAAAATCAGCACCGGAATGTAGAGCGGCAACACCAGCAGCGATACCAGCACCCCACCGCCACGCAGCCCCAACGTCAGCGCCGCGCCAATAGCCCCCAGCAGACTCAACACTGGTGTCCCTATTAATAAGGTTAACATCAGCATTAACAATGCATCGCCTTCGAGGCCAAACTGCAACCCCAGCAGCGGCGACATCAATACCAGCGGCAGGCCTGAAATAATCCAGTGCGCCAGCACCTTGCCCAGTACAATCAGCGATAACGGCTGCGGCACCAGTAATAGCTGCTCCAGCGTGCCATCGTGGTAATCGTCCGCAAACAGACGCGTCAACGACAACATCGACGCCAGCAACGCCGCAACCCACACCACCCCGGCCGCCATCTCTTTTAGCAGTTGTGCCTCTGGCCCGACACCGAGCGGGAAGAGGCTCACTACGATGATGAAAAAGAACACCGTCGTCAGCACATCCGAACGATGGCGCATCGCCAGCGTCAGATCCCGCATTACCATACATCTCAATGTCGCCAACATCACTACCGCCCCACTATTGACCGAGATGCAGGTGTTGTACGCTGCCCACCTCGACCGCCACCGCCTGGTGGGTCGTCAGGATCACCATGCCGCCATTGGCAACATGCGTCTTAATCACTTCCAGCAGCAGCTCCACCGCCGCCGCGTCCAGCGCCACAAAGGGCTCGTCCAGTATCCACAACTTTGACGACTGCAACAGCAGCCGCGCCAGCGCAACGCGCCGTTTCTGCCCCTGCGACAACACCTTCACCGGCAACTCAACGCAGTGCGCCAGTCCAAACCGCCGTAGCGCCGCTTCCACCTCGTGCTCACTAATCTCTGCACCACTGAGGTTGGCAAACACCTTCAAATTCTCATAACCGGTCAACTCAAGCTTGAGCCCATAATGGTGCCCCAGGTAGAGCAACTCACGGTTGAATGCATCTTTCTCTTTGCCGCTCGACGTACCATTCCACAGAATCTCGCCGCGCTCCTGCAACACCAGCCCCGCGATCGCGCGTAACAGCGTGGTCTTACCGCTGCCATTCGGGCCGTGCACATGCAGTAACGCGCCCGCTTGCAGCGAAAACGACAGGTCACTAAAAAGCTGTCGATCACCGCGTACACACGCCAGCGCTCGAACCTCAAGCAGACCATTCTCCATCGCCATTAACTCAGCTTCTCAACCCAAAAGAGCGTCGATTATACATAAATACCACCAAAAAACCCGGCCCCTAGTAAAGCTCATCGAAAATCCCATAAAAACCAAATCCCCTTTGTTTTTAATGGGGTATTCTATTTAGCTCGTTGAGATACATAATGATGGCACATCAAAACAGACATCTATATCCGAAGAAAGTGCCTGATCTTTTAAATATTTTGACCCGGCCTCACAACTGCTATCCCCTAACGCTGTGATTACAGAAGACTTCTGAGACCTTCAGCCCGCTATAACCACTCTTTGCACCCTCTATATGAATACTCATCGTCCCCAGAAAATGCAAAGTCAGTCGATTATACGACCTTCCCCGGGACATTGCACCCAGCCCATCACCGTTACGAGAAATACGATTAACCTCAGTGAAATCATCCGAATAGTCCATTTTACACAGTGTTATCCCGGTATTTTTTCGATCTGAAAATACACCGCATTGATCGCACTCACA
>CALZIG010000275.1 GCA_945787585.1 uncultured Gammaproteobacteria bacterium
GGAGCTAAACTGGGATGGTATCAATCAGGGCGTTGTCGGCAAGACAGTGCTGGTTAGTGGCGGTGGCGGTTCGATAGGTTCAGAGTTGTGTCGGCAAGTTGCAAGGCTTGGTCCTGCCAGGCTAGTGCTGTTTGAGAAAAGCGAGTTCAATCTGTATAACACGGGCCGCGAACTCAAAAAGGAATACCCCAATATAGTATTTCATTCTGTGCTTGGTGATGTCTGTGATGTGGTTGCGGTTGAGCATGTGATGAACACTTATCGACCGGATGTTATTTTTCATGCGGCAGCTTACAAACATGTACCGATGTTGGAGTATCAGGTCAGAGAGGCGGTCAGGAATAATGTGCTTGGCACACGTTTGATGGCACAGACGGCAGCCAGCACTGGTTGTAAAACCTTTGTGATGATCTCGACAGATAAGGCAGTGAATCCGGCAAATGTGATGGGTGCTACTAAACGTGCCTCTGAAATTTACTGTCAGGCACTGAACGCACGTGTTGAAACACATTACATCACGGTGCGCTTTGGCAATGTATTGGGTTCAGCGGGGAGTGTGGTGCCACTTTTTAAAGAACAGATTGCTAAGGGCGGTCCTGTCACAGTGACCCACCAGGATATCACTCGTTACTTTATGACGATCCCTGAGGCAAGCCGATTAATCTTACAGGCGGCCACAATGGGTGAGGGTGGTGAGATATTTGTACTGGATATGGGCGAACCCCTTAAGATCAGTTATCTGGCGGAACAGATGATCCGCCTGTCAGGGAAGATTCCCGGCGAAGATATTGAGATTAAGTACACTGGGCTAAGGCCGGGTGAAAAACTTTATGAAGAGCTGTTTTACCAGCAAGAGGATTTGTTGCAAACAGAGCATAAAAAAATATTGTTGGCGCGCTCAAGTGATTCGAACTGGGATGTTATTGAACAAGAAATGACCTTGTTACAGGTGGCATGTGATGAATTCGATGAGGAACGTATACAGTCTATCCTGTATGAGCTGGTGCCAGAATTGAGTGCACAGCAGGCGTTATCGAACCCATCGTTAAATGACAGCAATGTGATCGAGTTTTCGCGATAATCTTTATGTGATGTAATTTCCAGATGGCATCATACTTATCTGTATGAAGTTTTTTTGTATAAATGGATTCCAGTATGTCGTACCCCACAATTGAAAGTTTTGTTGGTAATACCCCGTTGGTTAGGCTGCAGCGTCTGCCGGGGGATAGCCCTAATGTGATCCTTGCGAAGCTTGAAGGTAATAATCCTGCTGGTTCGGTGAAGGATCGCCCAGCACTCAGTATGATTCAGCATGCCGAGGCGCGTGGTCAAATCAAGCCAGGTGATACGTTGATCGAACCGACCAGCGGGAATACCGGTATCGCACTGGCGATGGCGGCGGCGATCAAGGGATACCGTTTGATTTTGATCATGCCGGATCATATGAGTGTCGAGCGCCGTGCCAGTATGAAGGCCTACGGAGCCGAGATTGTGCTGACACCTGAGGCGGGCAGCATGGAGGCGGCAATTGATTGCGCGCGTGAGATGGTCGCAAATGGTGAAGGGGTCATGCTGGATCAGTTCTCGAACCAGGATAATCCTGAGGCTCACTACAAGGGCACAGGCCCTGAGATCTGGCGTGATACCAATGGAAAGATTACCCACCTTGTCAGTTCGATGGGCACTACCGGCACGATCATGGGCACCTCTCGTTTTCTGAAAGAACAGAATTCTGAGATACAAATCATCGGTGTTCAGCCGATGGATGGCGCGCAGATCCCGGGGATTCGTCGCTGGCCGAAGGCGTATCTACCCAAGATATATGACGAACGACGCGTTGACCGCATTATTGATGTCAGCCAGGAAGCAGCGGAAGAGACCACCCGTGAGCTGGCGCGACGCGAGGGGATCTTTGCTGGTATCTCATCCGGCGGCGCGATGAGTGCTGCATTGCAGCTTTCACAGGAAGTCAGTGATGCAGTGATCGTGGTGATTATTTGTGATCGCGGCGACCGCTATCTGTCGACCTCTGTCTTTTCAGCTTGAAAACTGGGTGACGCAGATGGCACGTAAGCAGCGGCGTTCACGCAGACGCTCTTCTAATCAGAGCGGTCGTATCGACCTTAAGCAGAGCGCCTATGCGACGATTGAGTCACTGAGTCATGATGCGCGTGGCGTGGCGCATATTAATGGCAAAGCGGTCTTCATCGATGGCGCGTTGCCGGGTGAAGAGGTGCTCTTTTCTTATCTGAAACGCAGAGGTAATTATGACGAGGGTGGCACAGCCCATGTCATCAAGGCTTCAACGGAACGTGTAATGCCGGGATGCGCCCATTTTGGTGTTTGTGGCGGCTGTAGTCTGCAACACATGGCGGCGGAGACACAGATTCATGCCAAGCAGCAGGTGCTTCTTGATAATCTTAAGCATATCGGCAATGTTAAGACGGAGCAGCTGCTGCCACCGATGACAGGGCCGTTGTGGGGCTATCGCCGTAAGGCACGCCTTGGGGTCAAATACGTCATTAAAAAAGAGAAGGTGCTGGTTGGTTTTCGTGAGAAGTGCAGCCCCTATGTGGCCGATCTTGAGCGCTGCGAGGTACTGCACCCTTCGGTCGGTGAGCAGCTTAACGCACTGAAACAGTTGGTGGGTGATTTATCAATCTATATGAAGATCCCACAGATTGAGATCGCAGTCGGGGACGATGGCACGGCGATGGTCTTTCGTCATCTGGATCCCTTTATCGATAGTGATATCGTCAAGCTACGCAGCTATGCGCAACAGCACAATATATTGCTCTATCTGCAGCCTAAAGGACCTGACACCGTTCATCTGTTGTGGCCGGAGGAGGCCAAAGAGAGTAGCGGTACCGCGCTTTGTTATCGCCTGCCAGCGCACAATATCGAATGCCATTTTGGTCCAATGAATTTTGTGCAGGTCAATGCCGAGATTAACCGCAAGATGATCGACCGGGTGATTGAAATGCTCGACCTTCAACCCGAAGACCGGGTAATGGATCTCTTTTGTGGGCTGGGCAACTTTACCCTGCCGATGGCGCGACGTGTTGCATCGATTGTCGGCATTGAAGGAGATGAGCCATTGGTTGAACTGGCACGTCACAACGCTAAACTAAATGGTATAGATAATGCACAATTTTATGCGGCCGATCTGAGTAAGCCAGAGCTGTTGTCGCAGGCTGGTTTTGTGCTTGAAGATAAGCGGTTTGACAAGGTGCTGCTCGATCCGGCGCGTGCCGGTGCACTGGAAATGATCACGCCACTGGCGAAGCTGGCGCCCAGGCGTATCGCCTATGTATCATGTAATCCGGCGACACTGGCGCGCGATGCCGATGAGCTGGTTAACAAGCACGGTTATCGAATGACGCATGTCGGGGTGATGGATATGTTTCCTCACACCTCGCATGTCGAGGCGATGGCGCTGTTTGAGCGGGAATAAATTAAAAGAGTGTCATTACGAGCAGAGCGCAATGGACTGGAAGTACAAGTCCCCTGGGGAAATAATCTCACCTGTTGGAGAAGATTGGATGTGTGAGATTGCCGCGTCGTTGCACTCCTCGCAATGACACTTTGACTGACATAGCTAGTTTGAGAATAAGATAAACATGGCACAAGAGATCGAAAGAAAGTTTCTGTTGACCAGCGATGCATGGCGCGATGAAGTCAGTTCGTCGTGCCACTATGCGCAGGGGTATCTGTCGAGTTCCGAAAAGGTCTCGATCCGCATCCGTACCTCGGGTGACA
>CALZIG010000276.1 GCA_945787585.1 uncultured Gammaproteobacteria bacterium
ACGTGAATTTAATCTACCGTGTCAGGTATCACTGGAAGAGTACATGGCCTGTGCGACCGGCGGCTGTGCCGGCTGCGTGGTCAAAGTACTGCTGGATGACGGCACCACGGCAATGAAACGTGTCTGCGTGGATGGCCCCGTATTCCCCGCCGAGGCCGTCTTTCCAAAAGCAAGCTAACTGTATTCTGTACGTGGTCACAAGCCAGACAAAATAGACAATAAAGGATCGATGGCATGACGAGTACTGAAGGCCGAGCGGCCACGATATCAGACCCTACCACCTGGGTAGCACAGCACGGCGATGCGCTGTTCCGCTACGCGCTGATGAAGATGCGCGACCCCTCACAGGCCGAGGACATGGTGCAGGAAACCTTTCTCGCAGCACTCAAGGCGCGCCATAATTTCTCTGGGCAATCATCGGAAAAGACCTGGCTGATCGGCATCCTCAAACATAAGATCATCGACCACTTCCGCAAACATAAACGGGAGCAGAGCAGCGACGATATCGAGACGCTCAGCGAACAACTCGATCAACAGTTCAGCCCACGTGGTCACTGGGAAATCACCCTGACGCACTGGCAGGACCCCGACCAGGCACATGAAAACGAGGCGTTCTGGAAGGTCTTTTCCGCCTGTATCGCGCATCTGCCGGACCGTCTCGCCGATCTCTTCATCCTGCGCGAGATCAAGGGATTGAGCAGCGAAGAGATCTGTAAGCTGCTCGACATCTCGACGACCAACAATATGTGGGTAATGCTGTCACGCGCGCGCATGCGTCTGCGTAACTGCCTCGACTCGCGCTGGTTTAATCACGACAACCGGGAGGTACGCTGATGCTGTCATGTAAAGAAGTCGGAGAGCTGGTCTCTCAGGGGATCGATCGCAAGCTCTCACTGCGCGAAAAGATCGGCCTCAAAATGCACCTGTTCATCTGTAAAACGTGCAGTTGTTACGACAAACAACTGCAATTCATCGCCCGTTCCGCGCGCCGTTTAATGCAGTCCAATAAAACTGGCCAGGGAATTCCACCGCTCTCACAGATGGTCGGGGCACGCATCAACAGCACCATCAAACAGCAACTGGATGATGAACAGCAGAAGCGACCAGAATAAAGTGCTCATCATCCAAACCATAAACACACAGCGCCAGCGATAGAACAATAAGGAATCACTATGCACGCCACGCTTCCATTATTAGAGGTCACCGACTTTCCGCAGTTACGCCGCAGATCGCTGGAGACACTGCAGGTGAATCTCGGCTATCTCTGCAATCAGTCCTGCTTACACTGTCATGTGAATGCCGGGCCAACACGTACCGAAATTATGACACGCGAAACTGTCGATGAGATTCTCAGTTACCTCGCGCAAAGCAACGTCAAAACGCTCGACCTGACAGGCGGTGCGCCGGAGATGAACCCGCACTTTCGTGACATCGTCAGAGGTGCCCGCACACTCGGCATCAACGTCATCGATCGCTGCAATCTTACCATTCTCAGCGAAGAGGGCTATGATGGGCTGGCAGAATTTCTTGCCGAACAGCAAGTCGAAGTCGTCGCATCGCTGCCCTGTTATCTTGAAGACAACGTCAACGCACAACGTGGCAAAGGGGTTTTTCATGACAGCATCGAAGGGCTCAAAATGCTCAACGCACTCGGTTACGGCAAGGCCGATAGCGGCTTAACCATGAATCTGGTCTACAATCCGCAGGGGGCTGTACTACCGCCACCACAGGAACCGCTTGAAGCGGCGTATAAAACCCATCTCAAAGAACATTACGACATTGAGTTCAATCAGCTGTTCACCATCACCAATATGCCGATCAAACGCTTTGGCAGCACGCTGGTCTCCAAGGGGCAGTTCAAGGCGTACATGACCCTGCTACGTGACTCATACAATAGCGACACCCTCGGCGCAGTGATGTGCCGTTCAACCATCAGTGTTGACTGGCAGGGGTATCTCTACGACTGTGATTTTAACCAGATGCTCGCATTACCTGCGCCGCTCGATCAAAAACCACGTGCGCATATCAGGGAGCTCAATGCGATCGACGTCGTCGGACAACCCATCACCGTCAAAGATCACTGCTACGGCTGTACTGCGGGACAAGGAAGCAGCTGTGGTGGCGCGCTTGACTGAGCGTCATTCTGGCGCAGGCCGGCATTCAGAAACCATCTAACAGCACTGGACTCCGGCCTTCGCCAGAGTAACGCATAAAACCTATGAAGAACGTCATCATGAAATTTCCTGACGCACGTCTGATCGTCTTTGCCAAAGCGCCCGTGGCAGGCAAGGCCAAAACACGCCTGATCCCGGCGCTGGGTGAAGCTGGTGCCGCTGCGCTGCATGCGCGCCTCGTAACCCACACGTTAACCACTGTCACGCAGGCCGCACTCTGTCCAGTTCAGTTGTGGTGCGCGCCAGATACAAGCCACTCTTTTTTCGAGGAGTGCCAAAAAAACTTCCCACTCACGATGCACTCACAACACGGCAATGACCTCGGCGAACGGATGGCGCATGCGATGCATCATAACCTTCAACACGACCATCATACGCTCATCATCGGCACCGACTGCCCTGCGCTCTGTCGCGCTGATTTTGAACAGGCATTTACGTTACTGAAAGAAGACAACGATATTGTGATGGCCCCTGCCAATGATGGCGGTTATGTGCTGATGGCGTTAAAACAGTTTTCTCCGCAATTATTCAGCGATATTGAATGGGGTACCGAAACAGTGTTTTCCACTACACAACAACGCATCACAGCACTGCAATGGCAACTGGAAACGCTGAAGACATTCCGGGATATCGACCGTCCTGAAGACTTAAACGACGACAATTTGCGCCATCTTAATCACTGAAAAAATAGCATGAAAAAACCTTTCAGTCTGCTTAAGCTACAGATCTCAATCAAACTCTGGCATCATCAAACATTCAACCCAACCGCAACCTGTAACATTTTATGAAAATAATCGAAGTCATTACGCACCGTGAGCACACCAACACCGTTGAAAGCATCGGCGAAAAATATGGTGCTGTCGATCAATGGCATGTCGGCCCGCTAAACGATAAACATCGTGCCGTTATCAGGCTACTGGTTGACGACAACCATCGTCAGGCGGTGATGGATGCCCTGCTAAATACCATTGGAAAACATGAGTCAACCAGAATCATGGTGGTGCCGGTGGATGTCACCCTACCCATCGTGGCACAAGAAACGAATGACAATGAAAAAACCAAGAGTGGCGGTGCAACCCGCGAAGAGCTGTATCACACCATCTCCAAAGGGGCGGAGTTAAACAGTAATTATTTACTGCTCGTTTTTTTATCAACCATCGTCGCCGCCATCGGCCTGCTCGAAAACAACCTGGCGGTCGTCGTCGGGGCGATGGTGATTGCGCCACTGCTCGGACCGAATATCGCACTTGCTCTCGCCGCCGCGCTGGGCGATACCCCACTGATGTGGACATCCCTGAAGACAAACCTGGCAGGACTCGGGCTGGCACTCGCCCTCTCATTAATCATTGGACTGCTATTGCCGGTCGACATGAAAAGTCAGGAGCTGGTTTCACGTACCGTGGTTGGGATTGACTCCGTGGTACTCGCACTTGCCTCGGGTGCCGCCGCGGTGCTGTCAATGACAACCGGGTTATCAAGCGTTTTAGTCGGCGTGATGGTCGCGGTGGCGCTATTGCCGCCCACCGCCACTGTGGGGCTGATGCTCGGCTCAGGCCAATTTACATTAGCGGGCGGTGCGGCATTACTGCTGGCGGTAAATATCGTGTGCGTGAATCTAGCGGCGAAGACCGTGTTTCTGACCCGTGGGATCAAACCGCGTACCTGGCTTGAAAAGCGCAAAGCAAAACAGTCGATGACCACTTACATCGTCTTCTGGATTGTGTCACTGCTGGTGTTGCTGATCGCCATCTACCTGCGCGCTCAATTATAAAAACAGACAAGCACCTGTCAGGATCAATGTTCTGTGATAACAACATCTGAATACGAACTCTCGGTCATCATCCCGGCGCTCAACGAGGCCGCCAGCCTGCCAGCACTGATTCATGCGCTGGCTCAGCAGCAGTCGATACGATTTGAGGTTATCATCGCAGACGGTGGCAGCCACGATGGCACCGTAGACTGCTGCCGTGCGACGGCTGAATCCACACAGATTTCATTTCAGAGTATCAGCGCACCAACCGGTCGCGCAAGACAGATGAATGCTGGCAGTCACCATGCACGTGCTAACGACCTGCTATTTCTGCATGCTGACACCACCATTGACGATCCAATGTTACTCGCCAATGCAAGCGACTTTATGCAACGGGCACGGACTGAATCTGGCGCTGACAAAGTCGCGGGCCACTTTGCGTTACGTTTTATTCGCAGCACCAATGAGAATAACGGCGGTTATTATTTCTACGAGGCAAAGACAACACTTAACCGCCGCGACTGCATCAACGGCGATCAGGGATTCTGGCTATCGAAGAATTATCTGCAACAGCTGGGCGGTTTCGATGACTCACTCGACTATATGGAAGATGCGCGCCTGGCGAACAAGATCTGTGATCACGGTCGCTGGATCACGCTACCGGGGAAAGTCGGCACTTCGGCACGACGCTTCGAAGCCGAAGGACTGCAACAACGCCAAACCTTAAATGCACTGCTGTGCAATTTTGAACGCATCGGGCTACACAGCTTTTTCGACGCCGCAAAAGCAGCCTACCGACAACAGGGCCAAGCCGATACGCTCAACCTCGGTCCATTCCTTCGTATCATTCATCGCCTAAGCTTTGCCGAAGGACTGCGTAAAGCACTACGTTACTGGCTGGATACGGGCAGTTATGTAGCCGAAAATGCGTGGCAGCTCGCATTCCAGCGAGACTGCCAACGCAACCAACGTGCAGGCTGCGCCCCCGGCGCGGGACAACATAATGCGCTTAAATTTTACGACCTGTCCATCGGACCGCTCATCAACTCACTACCAGCAAGGGTGACAACGGCGCTGCTGACCCTGCTGTGGTTCTATGGGCTGCTGATCATCACACGCTTCAGGTCATAGTGCAGAATCAAACAGCTTGCGGCGTAAGAAATCATTCACCCACCCAGCAACTTATCAATTTCTTTTTCTGACTCGGCCCAGTCCCGCAACTCATCACCGGGTATAAACCCTCTTTTCTCTGCCTTATGATAAGCGGTGACTGCAATCATTTTCCAACGTTCCTCTGAAGTAATATCCAGACTAGAGGATTTTTCAGAATTTTTTTTAGCCTTTTTAGCAACTGCTTTCTTTTTGGTAGTGGCTACCTTTTTCTTAGCCACTTTTTTCTTAACAGTTTTTTTGGCGGCACTTTTTTTCTTAATGGTAGGACTCATAATATCTCCTTATTAGTTGATTGAAAATCACGCTAATGACGTTAGTCATAACCACTCAGAGTAATCATGCCAGTTACAACTACTCACTTCAGCGCAATAGATTCGAGTGCTATATTGCATGCGCAACACTCATCTTTTTACTGCAAGAATATAACATTGTATTAATCGGTTAACCCGCTGCCTTTTTCAGGTATTTTAGATCAAAACAACCCATCTAAATTGCAGCCCCCCCCCCACTGATGCCACTATCCGTCAATTTTAAGATCTCATGTGCCTGGACTGCCAATGGATACGCTTGATTTTAAGCAAGCATAGTGTTTAGCTGTCATCAGTAGAGAGGTCTTATTTGATGTATAGACGCCATCTGATTGCAGGGCTGAGCCTGCTCCTGAGCGCAATCGCAAGCACCACTCTTGCTATCGCGGATGATATCTACACGGTAGGTATCGTGCCTCAGTTCGATTCTCGGCAGTTGTTCCGCGTATGGCGGCCTATACTCGATGCCGTTTCAGCGCGTACCGGACTGCACTTCCGGATACGAGGCGCGCCGTCCATTCCCGCATTCGAAAAAGAGTTTTTGAAAGGAACCTTCGACTTCGCCTACATGAACCCCTATCACATGCTGCTTGCCCACAACCGGCAACAATATGTTCCGCTGGTACGAGATCACGGCAGCCCACTCTACGGGGTCCTGGTAGTACAAAAGAACAGCACCATTAACCACGTACAGGAACTAGCAGGAAAGACCGTCGTCTTTCCCGCGCCCAACGCATTAGGGGCCTCTCTTTTGATGCGGGCGGAACTCACAGAGTTGCATGGAACTAACATAAAGCCCCGCTATGTAAAGACCCATAGCTCGGTTTACCTAAATGTTGCCTTAGGCGAGGCCCCAGCAGGTGGGGGCGTACAGCACACATGGCATCAACAACCACCGCAGATACGAGACAGTTTGCGCATCTTATACGAAACCCGCAGGATACCTCCCCACCCTTTTGCTGCACATCCCAGAGTTCCAGAAGAGGTCCAGCAAAAAATAAAACGGGCCTTACTAGATATCGGCCATTCAGAAGAGGGAAGGGCGCTACTGGCCAAAGTCCCGATACCCAAAATTGGACCTGCGAGCCTCGAAGATTACCATCAACTAGGAGATCTGGGCCTCGATAGCTATTATGTGGAGGAGTAATCAGTGATGATCGGATTACGCATGAAGCTGCTATTGCCAGTGATCCTGGTCTATCTCCTGTTCGCGGCAAGCATCCACTTTATCCTGGGCCCCAACATGCTCCAACAAAAGCGCGTTCATATTCTGGAACGTGAGATGGATGTACTGAAATCGATCAATCCCGGCATGATCCGTATGTTGTTAGCTAGGGATTTTGCCGCCATCTACAGCACGCTTGATATGCATTTGGAACTCAACCAGAGCCATCATTGGATAGGTTTCGAGCTCATCGACCCCGCAGGAAAGCAGCTCTACCCGCTTAACGATAAGGCCGCCGATAGCGATAGCAAAGGCGCCATCATCCATCTCACCAGTCGACTCGATCTTGAAGGCGAATTTCTCGGGACGCTCAAACTGAATCTCGATATTACACCCGAATTGATGCTCGAACAACAACGGATTGGGAAGCTGGAGTGGCTGACTCTTTTGCTGTTTGGTCTGCTGACTGCCGGTGGCGCCTTCATACAAAACGCCCTGATATGCAAACCTCTACTAAAGCTTACTCATGCCGCTTCACGCCTGGCCGATCAGGATTTTGGCGGGGACTTGCCACGCGCGGGGAAAGACGAAATCGGGCAGGTCACTCAAGCCTTTAGCGAGATGCGTGACAAGCTGCACCGGGATACTGAGCGCCGGGAACTGGCTGAAGTCGATCTACGCCAGGCAAATGAAACGCTGGAGCAACGCGTCCTGGCACGCACCCAGGCCTTAAAAACTGCCAACGAAAAACTGCAGCAGGAAATCATTGGCCATCAGGCGGCGCGTGAAAGGCTGCGCCTGACAGCCACGGTTTTCGAAAACACCAGTGAGGCCATCGTCATTACCGATAGCAAGGCCAATATCGTCGAGGTAAACCCCGCCTATTGCACCATCATGGGTTATGAAAAACACGAGTTAATCGGCCAGAACCCCCGCACTTTCAAATCCTTCAAGCATGATCATGCCTTTTATG
>CALZIG010000277.1 GCA_945787585.1 uncultured Gammaproteobacteria bacterium
CCGAACAGAGAAAGGCAGCGACGTTACCCACTTCATCGATGGTTACGTTTCGGCGCATGGGCGAGTTCTTTTCACCATAATCAAGAAACTTACGGAAATTACTGATACCGGCAGCGGCCAGAGTCTTGATTGGGCCCGCAGAGATTGCGTTGACACGAATGCCATCCGGACCGAGGTCGTCCGCCATATAGCGTACATTGGCTTCAAGGCTCGCCTTGGCCAGCCCCATCACATTGTAGTTGGGGATGGTGCGTACCGCGCCGAGGTAACTCATCGTGAGCATCGCGCCATCACGCCCTTCCATCATTTTACAGCCCGCCTTGGCCAGCGCTGCAAAGCTGTATGAACTGATCTCATGGGCGGCGCGAAAGCCTTCGCGGGTCACGCAGTCCAGGTATGGCCCTTCCAGTTCTTCGCGTGGAGCAAAGGCGACAGAATGGACGATGATATCCAGATAGTCCCAGTAATTATCGAGGTGCTCAAATACCGCGTCGATCTCTTTGTCGCTGGAAACGTCGCAAGGTACAACGATATCAGAGTCGAGCTCAGCGGCGAATTTTTCAACACGCCCTTTGAGTTTCTCATTTTGATAGGTAAATGCCAGTTCGGCACCCTGTGCTTTCATCGCTTTGGCGACGCCCCACGCAATCGAACGGTTGCTGGCGACGCCGACGATCAACGCTCTTTTGCCTTCTAAAAATCCCATATCACACCTTCGTTAATTCAGACAGTCAATTGTAAGAGAGTAAGGTACCGAAAAACGGGCGCTACGGGAAGAGGCATCGTTAAAAGTTACCCATTATCAGGGGTAAATTATCCGCAACTGATATTGTTTCATACTGGCAGCACTGCTTGCTTGTTCTAAGCACAGAAGCTCGTTATTCTTGGGGTTTAAGCATGCCCGCTTTATATTCGGTAACAAGCGGAGCAGGATAAGTACATTTGATGGCGGATTAAGGTAAAAGGCGGATAGATCAATGGAACGGCGCTTTACGGTTAAAGACTTTTTGATATTCATCTTTCTTTCGTTGCTTGCAGTGATGATCCTGTTAACCATGTATATGGTGGATCGACAGTGGGGCAAAATGGCGCAGATGGAGCGCGTGATGCAAGAGCAGGCGGATAGCATGCGTGAGTTACGTTCATTGGTACGCAGCGTTGATCAGCGCGTACAGAGCGGCAGACTTAATATAGCTGCTAGTGGCTCGATGGGTGCGGACAATATGCCTGAGGTTAAAGATGATTTTCCGGCCGCTTTCCGCCGTGCCAAACTCGCCGTAGATCAACCCGATTACCACGAAGGTGACTGGCATGTGCAGGCCTTTGGGGTGAGCCTCAAAACGATAACCCCGCTGGTCTCTTCGGATGTCTACGCATCGAACGTACAGAGCTATGTGCAGGAGTCACTGTTAACGCGTGATCCCGACACGCTGGAGTGGGTGGGGTTGATTGCGGACACGTGGGAGGTGAGCGAGGACGGCCTGAAAATCACCTTCAAGCTACGCGATGATGTGGTCTTCTCCGATGGTCAGCCATTGACCAGTGATGATGTGGTTTTTACGTTTGATTTTATTATGAACCAGACCATTTCTGCGCCACGCGAACGCGCCTACTTTGAGAAGATGAAGTCAGTGATCGCGCTCGATAAATATAGCGTCGTGTTCGAGTTCAACGAACCTTACTTTAATGCACTATCGCTGTCGGGTGGCATGGCTATCATGCCGCGCCATTTCTATGAGCCTTATCTGGAAGCGCCGGAGACCTTTAATGAGTCAAAGGGGCTACTGCTTGGCTCTGGCCCCTATCGTCTGCGCGACCCCAAAGGGTGGACGCCGGACCAGGGGATGGTGGAGCTGGAGCGTAACCCACGTTACTGGGGGCCGGTGCTGCCTGCATTTGACCGCCTGCTGTGGAAGGTGATCGAAAATGACAGTGCACGCCTCACCACCTTTCGTAACGGCGAGATCGACATCTATGGCGCACGCCCGATTGAATACAAAAAATTACTTAAAGATGAGCACTTGACCACACGTGCCAAAAACTTTGAATACATGAGCCCGACCGCAGGCTATAGCTACATCGGCTGGAATCAGGGCAGTGCCGATAAACCGGGCCGCTTTGCCGATAAACGTGTGCGCCAGGCGATGACTTACCTGACCGACCGCGAGCGGGTGATCGAGGAGATCATGCTCGGTTATGGCGAGGTTGCGATCAGCCCGTTCAGTCCACGCAGTCATCAGCACAATAAGTCATTAACACCGCGCAGTTATGATCCTGACAAGGCGAAGGCGCTCCTCAAAGAAGCTGGTTATGAAGACCGCAATGGGGACAGTGTGCTTGAAGATGCGGATGGTCAACCGTTTGAGTTTGAACTGGTCTATTTTCAGGGGAATGAAGATACCAAGCGCATTGTACTATTTCTAAAGGATCTCTATGCGGGCGCAGGCATTTTGCTGCAACCCAAACCCACTGAATGGTCGGTGATGATTGATCTACTTGATAAGCGCAATTTTGATGCGATTACACTTGGCTGGTCGAGCGGTGTCGAAACCGATATCTATCAGATGTTTCACAGTAGCCGCACAGAAGATGGCGGCGATAACTTTGTCGGTAATAAAAACCCTGAACTAGACAAGTTGATCGATGAGGCACGCGCGACGGTGGATGAAGCTAAACGTATGCCGTTATGGCAACAGGCCGAAGCGATCATGCATGACGATCAACCCTACACCTTTCTAATGCGACGTAAAACGCTCGCCTTTATTGATCGGCGTATTCATAACATCGCGCAGACTAAACTCGGCCTCAATGCCAGTTTTGTGCCGGTAGAGTGGTATGTACCGCTGGCGCTACAGAAGTACAGCGACTAGAAAACCAGATAACGATTGCACCGATGCATATTTATCTTCTGAGGCGCCTACTGTTGATGATTCCCACCTTGCTGGGGATTACGATTGTCGTATTCACCGTCATGGCCTCCGCCCCCGGTGGCATCAGCGCGCAGAGTATGGTCGAAGGGCAGAACCTCGAACCGCAGGCGAAGAAGGCACTGGAAGATTATTACAACCGTCTCTACGGGCTGGATTCACCCGCGCCAGTGCAGTATCTGCGATGGCTCAATAACGTTTCGCCGATCGGATTTACGCTGGATGAAAACAGCGAGATCGACGGCTTCTCTTTTTTTAAAGGGTCTGATTTAGGTAAAAGTTTTCGCTACGGTCGTCCGGTAATGGACCTGATTGAAGAACGGGTGCCGATCACGCTGCTGCTGAATGTGATCTCTATTCCGTTGATCTATTTGATCGCAATCGCGATTGGAGTGCGTGCTGCGATGCAGCGTGGGCAGCCGTTTGATGTCGGTTCCAGCGTCGTGATGCTGGGGCTGTGGTCGGTGCCGACGATGTTGACCGGTGTGATGTTGATCGGTTTCTTCTCCAGCGACCAGTACTGGCACTGGTTCCCGACCGCTGGCCTCAACCAGCGAGAGGCGCTTGATATGGTGTTCCTGCCGCACTGGGGTTCAGTCATCGATGTGTTGTGGCTCTTTGTCTATAGTGGTATCGGTGCAACGTTGATGGTGTGGTTGAGTCGGCTTGCGTCGACGCAGATACGTTGCGGTGTGATGGGAGTACTGGGCCTGGCATCCGGCCTTTTGATGGCTAATGCACTGCCGAGTGAAGGTTTTTCGATTGCATACGTGTTCCTTGGGGTGTCACTGGCACTGCTGTTTGCATTGATCGCCTATACCGATTATCTCGCACTGAGACTGGTCGTGATGGGCAGTATCGGTGTCGCTACCGGCACGGTGCTCTTTTTTATGTTTCAGGGCGAAGGCTTTGTACGCGGCTTCTTTCTTGATCGCACCTGGCACCTGATCCTGCCGATCATCTGTCTCACCTATGGCGGTTTTGCCTTTCTCACCAAGTTAACCCGTACCGCAGTGCTTGAAAACCTGCTGGCCGATTATGCACGTACCGCCCGCGCCAAAGGGGTGAGTGAAAAGGACGTGCTGTGGCGGCATGTCTTTCGTAACAGCCTGTTACCGTTGATCACCGTCTCGGCGACGCTGCTGCCCGGCCTGCTCGGTGGTTCGGTCATCGTCGAAAGTATCTTTAGTATTGATGGCATGGGGAAGCTGGCGATTGAAGCAGTGAAAGCGCGTGACCGCGAACTGGTGTTGTCGATCACTTTGATCAGTGGCGTGCTCACACTGGTCGGTTATCTGATCGCCGATGTCTGTTATGCCCTTGCCGATCCCCGTGTGAGTTATGACTGATGTTTGATTTTATAGCGCTATGCCATATTGATAGAGTACCCGTCAAATCGTCGGAGGCACATTCGGTGGAGCATTGGATGCACTGGCAAGTGGTACAAAAGTTCCCTCCCCTTTTAGGGGGAGGGGTAGGGTGGGGGTAAGATGCTACGTACCTCACCAAAAATAAAGAGCCATGCACGCGACTTACGTAAGCACATGACTGATGTTTAACGATGCTTGTGGTCTCGCATTAGAGGTCGACAATTACAGGGATTTCGTTTTCGTAGGCAGCACCCAATAGGGACTTATATTGTTGATTTTTCTTGCCTGGAGCTGAAATTAATCATTGAATTAGATGGTGGTCAACATATGGATCAACATCAATATGATTTGACAAGGGAACAGTGGTTAAAGGCAAAAGGCTTTAGGGTATTGCGATTTTGGAATAATGATGTCATTGAGGATTTGGATGGTGTATTGCAAACAATATGCAATTTTTTACCCCCATCCCAGCCTTCCCCCTTAAAGGGGGAAGGAGTATGAGTTCCCTTCAATATGGCATGATTCCATATGGTGTATTTTGATGGAGTGCGATAATGAATAACAGCACGTCTGAAAGCCTCGCTGCCGATGAATTGCAAAGTGAGCAGGCAGCCAACCGTAGTTATGCAGCGCAGGTGTTGCGTGAGGCCTTCACTCAGTGGGGCGCACGGCTTGGCCTGTTCTGGATTGCGCTGCTGGCGGCCGTGGCTGTGTTTGCGCCGATGCTTGCCAATAGCCATCCACTACTCGTCAGTGAAGACTCGATCGTCAGCAGTCCGATGTTACGTTATATGACGATAGGCGACTTCACCCTGCTGGCGATCTTTTTTACCGTGGTGATTCTGCTGTTTGTCCGCATCCGTTTTTATAAAAAGGTGATTACGCTGTTTGCGACGGGTTTGATTACCACCATCATCGCCTTTATGCTGGTGTCGCCACCACAGCTGACGGTCTACGATCAATACCGCGCCAAACAGGCGGCAGGTGATTATGACTGGGTGATTCACGCGCCGATCCCTTATTCGCCGAAAGACTACATTCGTGATGCGGGTGATACCGGGCTTGAAGCGCCGCTTACAGCGGTCACTCCGATGGGTGATGCCTCGTTGCGCACTCACTGGTTTGGTACCGAAGAGAACGGCTCCGATGTGCTCAGTCGCATGATTCACGCCTCACGGATTGCGTTGGGGATCGGCTTTGTTGCGACCGGTATCGCGATGTTGATCGGGATTATTATTGGCGGCCTGATGGGGTTCTACTCTGGCATCGTCGATATGATCGGGATGCGACTGGTCGAAATTTTTGAGGCCGTGCCGACGCTCTTTTTGCTACTCACCTTTGTCGCCTTTTTTGAGCGCAGCCTTTATGTAATGATGGTGATCATCGGTATCACCAGCTGGCCCGGTTACGCACGATTTGTGCGTGCTGAATTTCTGCGGCTGCGACAGCAGGAGTTTGTGCAGGCGGCGACGGCCTGTGGTCTGCCGCTGCGCTCAATTCTGTTTCGTCACATGTTACCCAACGGCATTGCGCCTATTTTGGTTGCGGCAAGCTTTGGCGTCGCCTCTGCGATTCTTGCTGAAGCCACGCTCAGTTTCCTCGGTCTGGGGCTGGTCGATGATCCCTCGTGGGGGCAGATGCTAAACCAGGCGGTGCAGTCATCGACCTTTAACTGGTGGATGGCGCTCTTTCCCGGCGGTGCGATCTTTCTCACCGTGTTTGCCTATAACCTGATGGGTGAGGCGCTGCGCGATGCGATCGACCCTAACCTGAAGAAGTCGGCGGGATAGCGTATGTTACTACAGGTTGAAAACCTCAAGACGCATCTGCGCGCGGGTAAAAATATCGTTAAGGCGGTCGATGGTATTAGCTTTCACATCGACAGGGGCGAGATCTTCTGTCTCGTGGGCGAGTCGGGTAGTGGCAAGTCGATCACTGCGCTATCGGTGATCCAGTTGATCCCGCACGATATCTGTAGTCACCCCGATGGGCGCGTTTTTTTTCAGTGCGGTGATCTGAATGGTAATGGCAGTGGCGAACGTGCGACGCTGGATATGTTGATGCTATCGGAAGAGAAAAAACGTCAGGTGTGCGGCGCGCGTATCGCGATGATCTTTCAGGAACCGATGACCTCGCTCAACCCTGTCTTTACCATCGGTGAACAGATCATGGAGGTGTTGCAGATTCACTGGCCCGAGATGAGTGATGATGAGGCGCGCCAACGCGCCATCGCCGCGCTGGAGCAGGTGCAGATCCCCGACCCCGAAGTACGGGTGGATGAATACCCCCATCGTCTCTCAGGCGGCCAGCGACAACGGGTGATGATCGCGATGGCGATGGCGTGTGAACCAGATCTGCTGATCGCTGATGAGCCGACCACGGCACTCGATGTCACGGTGCAGGCCGAGATTCTACGTTTGATGAAGGCACTACAGGCACGTACCGGTATGAGCATTCTGTTTATCACGCATGACTTCGGTGTGGTCGCGAAGATGGCAGACCGTGTGGCAGTCATGCGCAGGGGTAAGATCGTTGAAACAGGCACGCTTGATCAGGTACTGCACCAGCCGCAGCATGATTACACCAAACAGTTGCTGGCCGCCTTGCCAGAGAATTTAAAGCGACAGCGTGATCTACAGTTAGTTGAAAATCCACTGCCGCAAGATGCTATCGAAACGAACATTGATGAACCACCATTGATCGAACTGCAACAACTGGAGGTCTACTTTCCGATAAAAAAAGGGTTATTCCGACATACGGTTGATCATGTTAAGGCGGTGGATGGTGTCGATCTCAAAATCCCTAAAGGCCAGCTCCTTGCGCTGGTGGGCGAGTCCGGTTGTGGCAAGACCACGCTGGGACGTGCGATCCTGCGCCTGGTCGATGCGACCGCAGGCACAATTTTATTTAATCAACAGGATATTACGCAGCTTCAGCGTAAAGCGATGATTCCGTTTAGACGCGATATGCAGATCATCTTTCAGGACCCAATGTCCTCATTGAATCCACGCATGACGATTGTCAGTACGCTGATCGAACCGATGGCGGTACACGGCATCGGTGAGTCAAAAGATGAGCGTATTGAGATTGCGCGTCAGATTTTGCAGCGCGTGCAACTGGATGGTGATCACCTGTGGCGTTATCCGCATGAGTTCTCCGGCGGGCAACGTCAGCGTATCGGACTGGCGCGTGCACTGGTGCTGAACCCACAGTTTATTGTGTGCGATGAGGTGACCAGTGCGCTCGATGTCTCGGTGCAGGCGGAAGTGTTACAGCTGTTGATGGAACTGCGTGCTGAAAAAGATCTCACCCTGCTTTTTATCACCCATGATATCAGCGTGGTTGAATACATTAGTGATGAGATGGCGGTGATGCACGATGGCAAGATCGTTGAGCGCGGTCCGACGGACGAGATCTGTCGTAATCCACAGCAGGAATATACGCAGAACCTGCTGTCTGCTGTGCCGCGATTAGTGCTGTAACCATAGATGAATACCCCATCCTCAACGCCGCTATTGCGCGTCG
>CALZIG010000278.1 GCA_945787585.1 uncultured Gammaproteobacteria bacterium
AACAGATTACCAGCCGCCATAAACATCGCTGCCTTGGCGAGGGCGTGAGAAAGAGCCACGTAAGCAACCGCACTCCAGGCCATTGCACCTGAGGCGGCGGCAAGCGGAAACGCCAGAAACAGGTAGCCAATCTGGGCAACTGTAGAGTAGGCGATAAGTAGCTTGAGTTGAGTCTGGCGTAACGCCTGCACGGAGCCCCACAGGATGGCCGTGGCACCGAGCAGCCCGAATAACGTGTCAACGCCTTTGCCATCTACTAGCGGGGCGAAGATCTCCAGCCACAGCCGCGCCAGGATATAGAAAGAAGCCTTTACCACTAGTGCAGAGAGCAATGCGCTGATGGGTGCCGGCGCGCTCGCATGTGCGGGGGGCAGCCAGAAATGGAGGGGGAACAGTGCTGTCTTGAGCATCAGGCCGGCTGTCATCAATCCCAGCGCCGCAAATAGCGTGGGTGAAGGTGTGACCCGTTCCGCCAGTAGTGCAATGTCCACCGTGCCAAAGCCGTGATACAGCAGCGCGACACCCGCGAGGTAGGCGAGCGATCCTAGCAGCGTCGCCAGTAGATAACGCATCGCCCCGCCGAGCGCAGCTCTGCTGCCGGTCAACGCCGCCAGTGCGACCGCTGCCAGCCCCATCAATTCGAGCGTTACGTAGAGGTTGAAAATATCCGCTGAAAGAAACAACGCGTTCAATGCCGCCAGCAGAAACAACCAGATCGGCCAGAACCTGACAGCATCCTCGCGCTTGAAATAAGCGGCTGAATAAACGCTCACGCCGAAGCCCACCAACGCGGTGGCCACTAGCATCAACAGACTCAGGCCATCCGCATATAGATCAATGCCCAGTGGCGCTCCCCAGCCGCCCACGGTATGTCGATAGGGGCCCACTTCGAGCATCTGTCTGCTTAGGCCTGCAACCGACAGTAAGATGATAAAGGCCGTCGCCTGACCGACTATTTTTGCGGTCCGCGGCCACAGAAAGCAAAACATCCCCGCCACTAACGGTAGCAGGATAAGGATGATTGCCCAGGGAATAGCTGAAATTGCGCTGTCCACGTTTACTATTCTTTTTCATCATCGGGCAGCTCAGCGCACCCAGTTTGCGCGCTTAATTTCAGCATCAAGGTGAGCGCGAGTGCGGTGGCTGAGACCGCCACCACAATGCCAGTGATGACCATCGCGTGGGGTACCGGATCCGGCAGCGCAGTACCGGTACGCTTCGCCAGTGCCACCAGCAGCAGGAAGATTCCACTGCCCATGACATTGATCGCCAGAATCTTACGCAGTAGATGTGCGTGAACAATCAGGGCGTACAACCCCAGTGAGATAAGCCCCACACCGACTAAAGCGTAGAAGTGTGCAATGCTCATGAGTGCTCCTTATCAGTGTGGCGGCGGCCACCCAGAAAGAGTGCGGCGAGAGTCGCGCCGATGGAGAGCATCGCCGTCGTTTCAAGTAGCAGGATCAGTTTGCCTGCGTGCTCGGGGGGGAATTTTAGCAACGCGCCTTCAATCAACATAGTGACGACAGCCATGGCTACGAATGTTGCTGGCCCCAGCACCAGTATGAGTCGTAACGGCAGGGCCATGAGTGCGGCGCGCGGGTGCCGGCCGATCAGTAGCAGCAGTACGCCTGCCGCCGCCAGTACCGATCCAGCCTGAAATGCACCGCCGGGTGCATGGGCACCGACCCAGAGGAGATAAGCCGCGGTCAGGATTAGCATCGGCACCAGCAGACGCGTCAGTGCCTCTAATACTAATGGCGCTGGCGTGGTGGTCTGCTGTGGCACCGTGCCACCAAGCGACCACACACCCAGCAGTGCCAGCAGGAGCACAACCAACTCCAGCAGGGTGTCGTATCCCCGAAAGTTGAGTAACACGGCGGTCACCGGATTGCTGACTCCGCTGGCCTCGAGATGTGTGGCGACCGCTGTGCTCAGTCCCGGCACATGCGCCGGAAAAGAGATAATGACATACCCAAGTCCTGTCGCCATCAGCGATAGCGCTATCAGTAACAACCACTGCAGTGGCCGGATGCAGTGCCCCTTCTTTACCGTTGCAACTGCCGCATCGCCATTGGTTTCTATGGATTGTAGTTGTGCTAGCGCGACCATTAGCAGCGCACCGGTTAGCCCGGCACCAATGGCCGCTTCGGCCAGCGCGACATCCGGTGCCTCCAGCCGTACCCAGGCCAGCGCCATCAACAAACCAAACGCGATGAATAATACGATGGCCTTGAATAGATCCGAGCAGGCCAGAGATTGCCACGCCAGCCACAACAACCCCAACCCCAGCAGGCTATCGAACATCCATGCCACCATTACTGTTTCCATGGCCGGATTCCTCTGCGTAGCGCGCCTCTGGCGACCAGATGGGCAACGCTGGCACCGGCGAGCATCACCAGCAGCCAGATCAACAACAATTTACCTACCGCGGCCCACGATTCCGCCTGTATTGCCAGTGCCACTACCATCAGTCCCAGCCCCACGTTGTCGGCTTTGGTCAAGGCATGAAGGCGGGTGTAGACATCTGGGAAGCGCAGCAGTCCCACGGTACCCGCAAAAAAGAAGATCGCGCCGGCGAGTAGCAGTACTACAGTGAGGTAATCAATCAACGTCACGTTCTGTTTCCTGTGGCTGTTCCTGCTCCTGTTTCTGCTTAGGCCAGGCGCGCTGCACGAAGGCCACCGCTGTGACGGCAGCGAGCAGTGCAAACACCAGTGCCACATCGCGCAGGGCCGCGTTTCCGCTGGCCTGCGCCAGCAGCAGCAGAACGGCGACCGCAGTGGTGCCGAACAACTGTGCGGCCAGCATGCGATCAGCAGCGGTTGGGCCGCGCAGTACACGCCACATTCCGGCGCCGAGGGTCAGCAATAAAAATAGCGCCAGTGCAAGGTAAAAGGTCTGCATCGGTATTCAGTCTACCAACGTAACCGGGGTGACAAAACCGGGTGGTTTGATCGCGAGTACCGAACAATCTATCTGGTTCAGAATCGTTTCTGCCGTGTTGCCCATGATGAATCCGGGAATACCGCTGCGTGCCACCGTCCCCATCACGATGAGCTCTGCATCAATCTGTTTAGCCAGTGCCGGAATCTCTTTACGCGCCCACCCCTTCACCAGATGTTTTTTAGGTTTGAGATACTTCACGGAGCCCTGCCCGAGATGACCTGTTACATCGTTTATCAGTGCATTCAGGTTGGCGGCGTGCTGCTGCTTTACCTGATTGATGTAGGTGGCGATGTCCTCATCTGATGTATGCATAAATGGGCCGCGCAACGTTTTCTCGCCGATCGCCTCCCAGGTATGCACGATGTGCAGTTCGGCAAAATCGGAGAGTGCTAGTGTGCTCGCCATCTCAAGGATTTGCCGGTTCAGTGCGCGGCGTGGTTCCTCTTCTTCCTCGGTGCAGGTATCACTGACATCAACCGCGGCGAGGATACGGCGGTATGATTTTGGGGCATCAGGCTTAATCAGCCAGAGTGGGCAGGGGCATTTGCGTAGCAGGTGCATATCGTCACTGCCGAATAACCGATCCAGCCAATCTCGGGTGTCAGGCGCTTTGATCACCAGGTCGTGGTTGTTACGCAGTACATGGCGTACGATCTGCAGAAACGGTACGCCTGTTAGTACCGAAGCCTGGATTTCGATTCGTTTGCGATAGGGGGCGATCAGGGTTTCGAGTGCCTGCTGATGCGTGTTAATCATGGCGGTTTTCAGCTCGACTGAGAGTGGATCGTGCTGCAGCATCTCAATGCCCGTTGCGCCACGTTCTGACACATCAACTACTGATAGGCTGGCCTGATTATTTTCTGCTAATGTGATGGCGCGTTCTAGCAATGGCGTAGATTCTTTTTCGGTGTTGACTACACAAAGAATATTCTTGAATCGTTTCATGTTACTCATCTCCATTAGAAGTCTTCAGTGATGTGTCGAACAGTCGTGCTACGCGCTGTTCCACCGCTTCAAGTTCTGCCAGGAATCCCCCCCGACAGTCCAGTACATGCACTGTTAAACAGTTGGTACTCAGTTCGGCGCTCAATGTACCGGGTAGCAAACTGACCGTGTTGGCCATGAATATTTGTGGCAGCCCTATTGGTAGCCGCAGTGGATATTCAAATAGTGTCGGAGCGATCGGCATCCGGGGGTCGATGGCGCGCCGCGCGACATCAACCCCGCCCAGTAAAGAGCGCAGTAGGAAAAAGGGGATAAATATTAGAAACTCGTGCCAGACCAGATTGGAAGAGGGGAGCAGGGCGATGCTAATGATTAGCGCTAGCGCGACTGCCGGCACGCCAATCCACCAGGATGCCGCGTCGCCACCAGTAAGCAGCCACCAGATGAGTGCAAGTAATATCCCTCTCGACAAAATAGATAAGCCGTTCACGTGTTACTGCCTGATTGACTGTTGAAAAAAATTCGCTTCATCCGAGTGTTACCGAAGAGGCCTGTCCCCGCGAGACCTGTCCGAGGAGTCGGTCGGCAGCTTCACGAGCCGCATCCACAAATGGCACCATCACCAGATCGGCACCCGCTTGTTTGAGCCTGTTAGCCTCATCAGCGTCATGAGCGGTGACGGCGATCTGACCAGCATAACCTAAACTTTGCAAGCTGTGGATAAGCGTCTGATTGACGTGACGTTCACGTGCGGTACTCACTACCCAACGCACGCGAGCAAGCGGGAGTGATGCGACGAACTCGGGGTCTTCGGCATCACCATAACGTACCGGATAGCCCATGGCGTCGCCCGAGCGCGCCAGTTCAGGGTTGAAGTCTATACTCAGTACCCGGCAGCCACGTTCCCGTAGTGCCTGAGCGATGCCGGAGCCGTAACGTCCTGTACCAAAAAGAATGATGTCGGCAATGCCATCACCGGGTATCTCGTTCTGTTCGCGCTCGCGGTGAGGGTGCTGGCGTTCAAAGATATCCAGCAAGGGGGCCAACCGTTCATAGAGTGGGTGGGAAAAAATGATCATATAGGTTGAGGCGCTGATGGTGATTAGCCCCACCAGGGTAATCAATCCCATGGTCTCGGCATTAATATGACCGAGGCTCAATCCCAGGGCGCCCAGGATCAGAGAAAATTCACTGATTTGCGCGACCGTTAGTCCGGCGAGAAACCCAGTACGTTTGCGGTAACCGAGCACCCCCATGATGGTCATGACGATCAACGGGTTACCAATCAGCACAAACAGGGAGAAGATCACGGCCTCTCCCATCTGTCCGCTTAATAACGTGAGATCAAGGCGCGCACCGAGGTCAATGAAGAAAAACAGTAGCAGGAAATCACGCAGGCTGACCAGCCGTGCGCCTAGAGCATCGCGGTAGGGCGTGGACGCCAATGACACTCCCGCCACGAAGGCGCCGACTTCTTTGCTGAAGCCTAGCGTGTCACCCAGCATTGCCAGGCTCACGGCCCAGGCGATGCCAAACAGCACCAGTAGTTCCTGAGAATGGGAAAGTAAATGCAGTAGACGCGGCATGAGGTAGCGCGTAATCAACGCGACAACGACAAGAAACGCAATGCCTTTCGTTAGTACGGCAAGCGCCACCTGTGTCACAGAGGCGTCACTGTTCCCATTCAGGGCATTAAGGCCGATCATGACGAGTACAACGAACAGGTCCTGCACTATCAGGAAGCCCAGCGCGATGCGCCCGTGCAGTGTATCGACCTCATGTTTATCGGAGAGGAGTTTGACGATAATGATGGTGCTGGAGAAGGTTAATGCGACCGCTACGTAGAGGGCAGCCATCGGCATCATGCCCAACGCTAACGCAATTAGATAGCCGATGACGCTGGTAAAGATAACCTGGCCAATTCCTGTTGCCAGTGCTACCGGGCCCATGGTGCGGATGATATGCAGATCCAGCTTGAGACCCACGACGAACAACAACAGGGTAATGCCAAATTTGGCGAGCAGATCGATCTGATCGTTTGAGCTCACCCAGCCCAGTACCGACGGACCGGTCATAATGCCCACTGCAATAAAGGCGACAATCAGTGGCTGTTTAAGTCGCACACCGATGGCGCCCACAGCAGCAGCTAATAGCAGTAGTACTGCCATTTCGGTAAAGATGTCCGGGAGCATCGTCATGGGGTTGCCTTGTCTCCTGACGGTGCGAGTTTTTCGCTATTGTATTTATTGATAACCGCTACCGTTTGACGAGCGATCTCTAGTTCTTCGTTGGTTGGAATCACTAACACTTTTACTGCGCTGTTATCGCCACTAATGTCACTCTTCCCTTGCGAGTTTTGTTGTTGTTTAAGTGAGACACCAAATATGGACAATTTGTCACAAATTAATTGCCGTATAAGCGCATCATTTTCGCCAATGCCGCCGGTAAAGACCAGTGCATCCAGTCTGCCAAGGATGACGCTGTAGGCACCGATATATTTACATATTCGATAACAGTACATTTCAATCGCAAGACGCGCCTGCTCATCACCTTTGCTCGCCAGCTTATGGACTTCGCGCATGTCACTGACGCCACACAGCCCCTTCATCCCGCTATCATGGTTCAACAGGGTTTCGATTTCATCAAGCGTCATGCCCAGATTTCTGGCAAGGTAGAAATGCACAGACGGATCCAGGTCTCCGCAGCGTGTACCCATGATGAGTCCTTCCAGTGGCGTCATGCCCATCGAGGTGTCGATGCAGATGCCATCGCGGATAGCGGCCGCGCTAGCGCCGTTGCCCAGGTGTAATGTGATAAGCCGCAATGATGCCAGCGGTTGTTGCAGATAACGGGCCGCCTGGCTGGCGACATGTTGATGCGAGGTGCCGTGAAAACCGTAGCGACGCACATGGTGATCCCGATACAGTTCATCCGGCAGCGCATAGCGATTGGCATGAGGTGGCAACGTGCGAAAGAAAGCGGTATCGAACACGGCGACCTGTGGCACTTGTGGGTAGCGTAGACGCGTTGCCTCGATACCGGTCAGATTTGCCGGATTATGTAACGGCGCGAGCGGTAT
>CALZIG010000279.1 GCA_945787585.1 uncultured Gammaproteobacteria bacterium
CCAAATCGGCCTCACGGAATACCACCCGCGGGGGAATCTCTGATATTCTTAGCCCCCGAAGAAATTTACCTCCTTATAAAGTGACCATTCCAGCATGCATCCAACTCTGAACATCGCCGTCCGTGCCGCACGCAGTGCAGGCAGCATCATCATGCGCAATATTGACCGCATCGACACCCTGAATGTCACCTCAAAAGGGCTCAACGATTTCGTCAGTGATGTCGACCGTCAGGCAGAGGCGGAAATCGTCGCCGCGCTACGCAAGGCATTTCCGACGCATGGCATCTACGCCGAGGAAGGCAGCATGCACAAAGGGGACGAATATCGCTGGATCATCGATCCGCTCGACGGCACGACTAATTATCTACACGGCTTCCCGCAGTTTTGTGTCTCGATTGCGTTGCAGCACAACAACCATATCGAGCAGGCCGTGATCTACGACCCACTCCGCCAGGAGCTGTTCACCGCAACACGCGGCGGCGGCGCCTTTCTCAACGACAAACGGATCCGCGTCAGTAACGCCAAAGGGCTCCCGGGTTCACTGCTCGGCACCGGTTTTCCCTTTCGCCATCCGCAATACCTCGACGCCTACATGGAAACCTTCAAAGTGATGCACTTGCAGACCGCTGGCATCCGCCGCGCCGGCTCTGCCGCGCTTGATCTCGCCTACGTGGCCAGCGGTCGGCTCGATGGTTTCTGGGAAATTGCACTCAAGCCGTGGGACATGGCAGCAGGCATCCTGCTGGTACAGGAAGCAGGCGGACTGATTGGCGATTTCAGCGGCGGCCATGACTTTCTCGACACCGGCAACCTGGTCGCAGGTAATCCAAAAATATTCAAAGCCATTCTTCAGGGCATCCAGCCTCACCTCACTGCCGAACTAAAAAAATAAGCTAATTGCCCAAACTCCTCTTCAGTTATCCCCCTCTTAACCGACACATATGGGTAACGAAGGAGAGGATATGAGCCGCTACAAAACACATCTAATTGCCGTCAAAAAGAGCAATAATGAAGAAAAAATGATCATGAGAGACATTCGGGATGCAATGCAATATCTCGTTATTATTATGTCTCATCATGACGCAACAGAGACCCATAACAACGACCCCATCGCCGCACATACAAGGGCTGATAACTACCATCAACCCTCAGCAACGCATCACTATTACAACGATGCGAAAGTGACTCCGTTCGCACAACACTGCGCTCACAACTAAACACAGCCACCCCTGATCGTATACCCCCATCATCATTATAAACGTTTGATGATGGTGCTTACATTAGCATTTCAAATCGAATAAACCCCATTCAGCCACGCATGCTTAACTTCTCTTCCC
The DNA here is from genome assembly GCA_945787585.1 of uncultured Gammaproteobacteria bacterium. Lineage (GTDB taxonomy): Bacteria > Pseudomonadota > Gammaproteobacteria > SZUA-140 > SZUA-140 > SZUA-76. Next base: position 1,338 of record CALZIG010000279.1, read on the forward strand.
AATTTATTAGATTATTTGAACATCCCCTCTAGACAACAGGCGCTCAATGACGCAAAAATAGCCCAGCGATATCTAACAGGGACAATAGACACACCATGACTGAACCGTTATTACCACTGCTCACGGAAGCCGAGGAGCTTGAAGCCAACATCGATGAAGACAACCTCGTGATCATCGATCTATCGCGTGCGCCCACTTATGCGCGCAACCACATTCCTGGCGCAATCCATATTGAGTACTCGCAGATCGTCAGCAGCAAACCGCCTGTGATGGGACTACTGCCCGCTGCCGCGGCACTCAGCGAAGTGTTCGCCACCGCCGGCATCACCCCAGAGAGCCACATCGTCGCCTATGATGATGAAGGCGGTGCCAAGGCGTGCCGTCTGTTATGGACACTCGACGTCATTGGCCATCAACATTTCTCGCTGCTCAATGGCGGCCTGCAGGCGTGGATCAATGAAAATCACGCTGTTAGCGCCGGGATAGAGTCCGCCAGACCATCGGAATACCCAGTGGCCTACACCCAAAACGGCTTGATAGAAAAAGCCGAAATTCTCACCAAACTAAACGACCCCAACGTCGCCCTGCTCGATGTCCGCTCACCCGGCGAATATGCAGGCACCGACAAACGCGCCCTCAGAGGTGGCCATATCCCCGGGGCTGTGAATCTGGAATGGATTCATGCGATTGATCAGCAGTACAACCTGCGCCTCAAAGACGCCAACGAACTGCAACTGCTCTACATCCCTATCGATGTGATGCCCGACAAAGAGGTGATCATCTACTGCCACAGCCACCACCGCTCGGCGCACAGCTATATCGTGTTGAAATCGTTGGGCTATCAAAACATCAAGGGCTACCCCGGCTCATGGTCAGACTGGGGCAACGACCCCGAACTGCCCGTCGAAGCGTGATCACAGATAGACAAACCACTCGCTAAACCGTAATATTTTCAGTCACGCTGAATCGCGCATCACAAGTGCGATTCAGCGTGACTTTAAATTTAAGCGATGTAACCATCAGCCCTCTTTCGTCATCAAAAAAACGAGCCTCATCATCAGTACCGCCGCTAAAACAATCGAAAAACCTGCCCCCAGCCACACGCCGATGATGCAACAGTATCTGCGCATCAAGGCCGAACACCCCGATATGCTGGTGTTCTACCGCATGG
>CALZIG010000280.1 GCA_945787585.1 uncultured Gammaproteobacteria bacterium
CATGGTCAATCTCACCGGAAAAAAACAGTTGATGGATGTTGGCTGTGGCCCTTCTACTTTTTCAGTCAAGTTCTGCGAACGTTATGACGGCCTCAATGCGATCGCCATGGACCGTGCGCAGAACCTGCAAATCGCACAGGAAATTGTCGATCAATTCAACATGCAGGATCGTGTGGAACTGCGTCCCGGTGATTACAATAGCGATAGCCTCGGCAGCGGCAACGACGCCATGTTGCTGTCATCGATGACCAATCAGGAGTCTCCGGAAAATATTAAAAAATTGCTAAAAAAATGTTATGACTCGATGAATAGCGATGGCGTCATCATGATCCAGGAACAACTCCTCAATCCTGAAAAAAATGGCCCGGAGCTGGCGGCGATGATCGGCGTTAACCAGATCATTAACACCATCGGTGGTTCTTCTTACTCAACCACTGAAATGGAAGAGATCATGCGCTCGGTCGGTTTTGTCGATATCAAATCGGAACAGATGCCACCACCCAGTCCATTTATGTTACTGACCGGTTATAAGCGCTAATTAACAGCGATACGCCATCAATAAAAAAGCGAAAACAAAAAAGCCCAGATCAATGACGATCAGGGCTTTTTTATTTCAGAGGCATCCCTCCTCTTACTACGCTAGTACAACATATCAGGCAGAAACCTTTGTATCATCCGACCCATCAGCGCTCGTTATAATTGGTTTTTTAGGCGTGGGCCAACTTCCCATAGGAAAAGGTTTCTCTTCCGTTTGATAAGTCTGAAACGCGGCAATGGATGCAATATATTGCACCAGACTATCGCCAAAGGCCATCAGCTTTGGTTGGTGCTCACCCTGAGTAATACGGTAAACAAACTGCATCAGCATTGTCACCCCCACCACAAACTCACTGATGCGCAATGCAACCCAGAAAAGCACCATATAAACCAACCTGAGCCATTGCGCGCCCATATCGCTCCGCTTCTGAACAGCGGCCCCTTCGCCGGAAACGGTTTCCGCAGTGCTATCGATTGTTTGAACTTCATCCTGCTGACTCATAACGCCCTCCTGTAATTTGTGGTTAATTTTAATGCGCCAACTTAAACCCTCAACCTCCCATCAAAAACTCGCACACACATTTTTAAATGCAATAAATACTCAATCCAGACAAGCGACTCTACAAAATTTACACGCCACCGTCATCATAAATTGGCGGAGACGAGCATCATAATAAATCGAAATTTCACAAAGCAGACAAAACAAAACTAATAACTTAATAAAACACAAAGGGATAGCGCTTACTATTTAATAGCACTTAATGATGAGGCATTTTATTGGCAAGCACTATTGAAGCATTCTAAGTGATACTTATAGCAGCACCAGTAGTCCTCTAATGCAAAGAACACTCAACAATGGCGGGGTCTATGAATCTTAATATAATTTATAAAATAGTTATTTGTGCCGACACCTAGGGAAATATATTTACTAAACAACCTATACAGAGAGCACATTATGGTCATCGCAAGAACGAATAAACTTCCTGTTTTTTCACAACCAGGCTTTACTTTGATCGAATTAGTGGTAGTGATCGTAGTATTGGGCATTTTAACAGCAATTGCAGTGCCGAAATTTACCAACATTAGTGATGATGCCTTACAGGCAGTAGTTGAAGGTGCGCAAGCCTCAGTCAAATCCGCTGCAATGCTCGCACATTCAGAAACGCTCGTAGAACAAAATGGTGCCAACACTTCAATTACAATGGAAGGCACAACCATTACCATGGTTAATTTTTATCCGGATGCTGAGGCGATTGATGATGCGGCAAGTATTACGGTTGCGGATTTCACTGTGACAGCCACATCAGCATCAGTCACCACGATTAGCAAAACTTCTGCTGGATTGACGTGTAGCTTTACTTATACGGAAGCCGGGGCTGGTGCCGCCCCTGCTATCTCAGCGGTAACCTGTTCATAACGGGGATTATGTATGCAGATAGTGGATTGATTTTAAAGCCAGGCTAAATTGTAGCTTTTGCTTGGAAATTAAATGGCGGCCTTTGGTCGCCATTTTTTATGGGCAAAGTCTCGGTTAAACTAGGAGAGATTCAGTCTGACGCCTAATATTTGAGATCTTTGACGATTCTTTCGAATATTTTTGGCCCCAGATCTGGGTCAATTTGGTTTTAACAAACCGGCAAATCGGGGTAAGACCAACCTGGACTTCCTTTAAAGCAGTGGACACCGATATAGTTTAAATTAAACTAAGAGAGGTGATCCAATGGCAAAGCCAAAATTTCCAGAAGAATTCAAGCTAGAAGAAGTTCGCCAAGTGGTTGAGCGAGGCTACACAGTGTCAGATGTTGCAAAGCGCCAGGGAGTTTCTGTTCAAAGTTTATACAAATGGGTTAAAGAATACTCCCCCGATGCAACTGACCGCTATGAAGCCGAGCTAAAAGATGTCAGACGTGAAAACCTGAAGCTCAAAGCTGATCTAAGGCGCGCACAAGAGGAGCGAGATATTTTAAAAAAGCCACAGCGTATTTCGCAAAAGACCAGGAGTGAAGTACGCCTTTATTTTAGCTGCTCGCGAGAAATATCCAGTGAAGCGCCTGTGTCATATGCTTAATGTCTCATGCAGTGGGTACTACGCATGGTTAAATCGACCTGCGTCAAAGCGCTCAATTGATAATGCACGTTTGCTGAAAGTAATTAAGCAATCATAAAGGTTAAGAGGTTAAGGGGTCACAGTGGAATACCAATCTGTACGCACCAAACCGGCCCGTGAGTGGGTAGAATGGGCGGAAAGAAGCTATAAAAAGCTTAATGAAGGTAAACCTACTGACGCGGACAGATGCAAACTTTCTTTTAAGCATAAACTATTCATCGGTCAGATCATTGCTTCGCTGCCAATTCTGGGATTAGCGCTATTCAATGGCGTTCATACTATGGTCGCAATGGCTGTTTACTTGCTGACCCTGATGATAGGCTACGCTGCTATCGCTTATATCATGCGTCCGTTTGACCACTTGGTGAAGGACACCAGAGAAGTGGTACAAAATGGTTTAATGCAATACATCTACACAGGTCGGAATGACGAGATCGGCGAAGTTCGTCTGGCAATCAAACTACTCAAATCAAAACTGGGCGCAGTAACGGGGCGGATGTCTGATACCGCAGATAATCTGGTGGTATCAACAAATAAGTCGACCCAAAGCATAGAGAAGACTTGTCAGAGTATCAAACGCCAGCAGTCCGAGATCGATCAAATAGCGACCGCCATAAACGAGATGTCCGCCACTGTCAGTGCAGTGGCACAAAATACCACCATGGCATCCGAGGTGGCGCAAAAAGGTAACAACGATGCGATGGCTGGTCAACAAATAGTATCTCAGGTGAAAAAAAGCACCAATGAACTCGCCAACGAAGTAGAAAAAGCAGCCGATGTCATCGAGCGAGTGGAACTGGCCAGCGAAAACATCGGCTCCATTGTAGATGTAATCAATGGTATAGCCGAGCAAACTAATCTACTAGCGCTGAATGCCGCGATCGAGGCGGCCCGGGCCGGTGAACAAGGCAGAGGCTTTGCCGTAGTGGCCGATGAGGTACGCACTTTGGCCAGTCGAACTCAACAATCAACCCTGGAAATCCAGGGAATGGTGGAACAATTACAATCTGGTACGAGAGAGGCTGTTCAGACCATGAACAAAGGACGTAGTCAGGCAAATCATAGTGTCGAGCAAACTGACCAGGCCAAGCAGATGCTGGATACCATTATGGAAGGCATCTCCACCATCAAAGATATGAGTATGGAGATTGCTACTGCCTCTGAGCAACAAAGTGCAATGACAGATGAGGTCAATAATAACATCGTAAATATAAGTGAGATGTCCAAAGAGACAATCAAGGGTACTGAGATAACAGTAAAAATTTCGAAAGAGCTAATTGACAATACCAACATGTGCCTGCGTCTGACCAGACATTTTCGTAATACTAACCATTGAACAAACTACAGATCAGACGCTCCATGACAAAACTCATGAGATCACATAAGTTCTTTTCCATCACCGAAAATACAGCACTACAGAGAGGTTTATTTGGTTAATAAACCACCTTATAACTTTCGAAATATTATTATTAATGATCACGCTAATTGGCTAAGCAGCACAAATCCCATACTGTGGCAAAATATCATGCACCACATGAAAGCGATGGGCCTGAATAGCATCGTGAAACATCTTCCAGTTGCTCTGTAGAAACTCGGGTTGATAGCGATGCACCGGCAGGTCGTGACTTGTACCTAATGCCTGCGCCTTCCATGATTCGCGTCCACGTGGCATGTAATCAGATATGGCTGCCGCACCAAAACTAAACGCCCCCTGCCTGATCGCCTTGAGCCATTCAACATGTCGATCCTCTCCCTCTTCGTTGGTCACACCGACAAACATCTCATGCAGCTTGCCTTTGGTATCAACGTCCAGTCCTGCGACACTGGCATCGGGATCACCGAGAATAAAGCGCTGCATGGCGATGCACATATGATCGGCTGCCTCCATAAAATCGCGCGTATTGTCACGCGCAATCACTTCGCCCCTGCCATTTTCATACTGCCATTGCAGAAAGGGGATATCGGGAAAGACATTGGCACGCCCATGTCCCAACGGTGGTACCAGATCATCCAGCTTGTCACGCAACCTCTCCTTTAACCAGGCATTCACGCCACCGCGAAACACCCCTGAATCTCCGGTTTCAACAGTATCCTCCACTTCATTAATATCGTGCATCACACCTGCAAAGCCCTGATGTGCCCAGGTATCGGCGTAGACATGCATGGCGACCCCCAGACGATGCAAGCCATAGAGACGATCCTTCTCTAATATCACACCGCGTACCATCTCCTGCGCGATCGGACTATTGGGCCGACAGACGATTTTATTGATAAAGCTACCTTGCGGATCTTCACCTGCCTGCTTGCCGCCATTACCCGGTAAAAAATGAAACGCCAACCACACCTGGTGATTGGCCAGTGCCTGAGTATTGCGCAGGTCAAGTATCTTATGGGCTGAACTGATACGATGATAGACCGCCTGATTGTCAAACTGGACGACACCGGTGCTAGTCGCATCATCGACATATTGAGATGCGTAGGCGATAATCTCTGCCTTGTTATGTTCAAAGCCAGCGGCTCGGGCAATCACATAAGTGGTTGCGTGATGAAAATCAATTTGCATGACCGACTCCTTTCTTCCCAGATTGAGATGTGTGAAATGAGGTGACACAGCGGTTTATTTCCGACGGTGTCATAAACGTGGTTCGTTGATACTTTGGTGTGAACCCTAATTTGGCAGCCTTGTCACTCCACAACGGGTTATAGGGCAGCAGGGTAGCGGCATCGATATCGTGGCTGGCGAGAAAATCGGCTATGCCGCGTAGATTCGCCTCAGTCGTCGTGATACCGGGGATCAACGGTATCCGTGGAATCACCGGCACCTGTGCGGCCGCCACCAGTCGACTAAAATTTTCCAGGATCAAACGATTCGATTGACCGGTATATTGGCGACTAGCGGTATCATCAATCAACTTGAGATCAAAATAGATCAGATCGAGCCATGGCAACATCAATTCACTGAAACGGCGATAGTTGAAAAAGCCGCTGGTCTCAATAGCGGTGTGAACACCTTCAGCCTTCAGTGCCTTTAACAACTGATGCACAAATGCCATCTGCTGGGTCACCTCACCTCCAGAGAGGGTAATACCACCGCCACTGGATTGATAAAATGGCTTATCGATCATCAGACGGTACATCAGTTCCTTCAACGTTATCCAATAACCTGCGGCTTCCAACGCACCCGTGGGACATACCTCGCTGCATTTGTTACAGGCCGTACAGGTATCACGATTAATCTCTATTTTTCCCTGCAC
>CALZIG010000281.1 GCA_945787585.1 uncultured Gammaproteobacteria bacterium
AAGCACTTTGCGCCGTGTTACAAAATCTTGTTTCAAATGCTATTCAAGCATGTGATGTCGAAGATGACAGTCACGCAGCATCACATATCAGTGGCAGGGTCCTGGTTGGTTGCTGCAATCTGAGTGAAGAGACGATTGATATTTACGTCAGTGATAATGGGCGCGGCATTCCTGAAAATATAGAAGAGCGTATTTTTGAGCCATTTTTTACCACGAAACCTCAAGGGACCGGACTCGGCCTTGCAGTGGTGCAAGCCATTATTCATGCGCATGATGGTGCGATCTGGATTGAGTCATCATCACAATCAGTACAACCGCACAGTGGTACTACATTTGTAATACGACTGCCGCTACTCAAAGACGTTATTAGTAATGCCAAAGGGTAGATTAAATGAAGGAGTTTTTATGAGTTATTCCACAGTACTTGTCGTCGAAGATGATAGCACCTTGCGCGAAGCCCTCTGTGACACGTTGGATCTGGCAGGGTATGACGTCGCTATCGCTGAGAATGGTCGAGCTGCACTTGAGGTGATGTCGGCGCAAGAGATTGGCCTTGTTATCAGCGATGTACAGATGAAGCCTATGGATGGTCATGCGCTACTTAAAAAGATCAAATTAAATCACCCAGAACTTCCAGTGCTGCTGATGACTGCGCATAGCAATGTGCAGAATGCAGTGGAGGCAATGCGGGAGGGGGCTTCGGATTACCTACAGAAACCATTTGATGCCAGCGTGTTGATTGAAATGGTTGAGCGTTATTTTACAAATAATCACTCTGAAAAAGAAGATTTTATCGCGCATGATGAGAAAAGCCTCGCATTGCTTCAGGTGGCGAGCCGGGTCGCTCAGAGTGATGCAACCGTGATGATTACTGGTGAAAGTGGCGTGGGAAAAGAAGTATTAGCACGCTATATACACGAACATTCGAATCGTGCAGATCAACCTTTTGTGGCGATTAATTGTGCGGCGATCCCGGAAAACATGCTCGAAGCGACGCTATTTGGCTATGAGAAAGGAGCTTTTACCGGCGCATATCAGGCCTCGCCAGGAAAATTTGAGCAGGCGCAGGGCGGCACGCTATTGCTTGATGAAATATCAGAGATGGACCTGGGGTTACAGGCCAAATTATTACGTGTATTACAGGAACGTGAAGTCGAACGATTGGGTGGTCGAGCGCCTATTTCATTAGATGTACGTGTGCTGGCGACATCGAATAGAAGGATGATGGAGGAGGTTGCCGCACAACGTTTTCGTGAAGATCTATTTTATCGCTTAAACGTCTTCCCACTGTTTTTACCGCCGTTGCGAGAGCGTCCACTCGATATTCTACCCTTAGTTCAGCGCATGGTCGAAAATAATGCAAAGACAGGGGGGCAGCAACTTCCTGAAATAACAGCTGCTGCAAAAGAGAAACTGCTTTCACACTCGTGGCCTGGCAATGTGCGTGAGCTTGATAATGTTATTCAGCGCGCGCTGATTCTACAATCTGGAAAAAAGATAGAGGTTGACGATTTACAGATTGAAGCCGTTGATACCAGTCCTATGAGATGTAATGAAAAGGTTGATGCAGCGCCGAATGACTCAGTAGTCACTGAGCCTTCACACCAGGAAAGCCTTAAGTCTCATGAGCAGAGCATGATACTCGACACACTACGTCTGATGAATGGCAATAGAAAGTCAACCGCTGAAAAGCTGGGCATTAGCCAGCGTACTTTACGTTACAAATTAGCGCGTATGAGAGATGCAGGCATTGCCATTCAGGGTGTGGGTTAACATGAATGAAAAATGAAATTGAGACAGTTATAAGGAGAATAAGTGATGAGTGAAATCGATGTAAATTATCTGTTATCACAATTACGTAGTAGCTCACTTGAGGCTAAAGGTATCAACGAGAGCGCTAACGCTAATAATGCCGGCCCAGACTTTTCTGCGCAGTTGAAAGATGCCATCAGTCAGGTGAATACAGTGCAAAAAGAGTCAGGGCAACTGAAAGAAGCCTTTACGATGGGTGACAAAAATGTTGATCTGGTGGATGTAATGGTGGCATCGCAGAAGGCAAATGTTTCATTTCAGGCGATGGTTCAGGTGCGTAATAAGCTGATCTCTGCCTATCAGGATGTAATGAGCATGCCGATTTAACCATGCTGAATTTGAATGACATTAATACTTATTTGTATTGAGAAAAAGAGACGATTATGGCAATGGTAAAGACTGATGATGTAGTGTTTTCCTCGCGAGGATTTAGTGGTTTATCGCTACTGCGACAGCTTGGATTGATGATAGGGCTTGCGGCGAGCGTGGCACTTGGTGTCTCGGTTGTGCAATGGTCGAGTGATCCAAGTTATCGTATGTTATATAGCAATCTTTCAGAACAGGACTCTGGTGATATTGCCAATTCGTTACAGCAGGCGGCTATCACTTATAAAGTTGATACACAGACGGGCGCGATTCTTGTTGCAGGTGACAGCGTGCATGAAGCGCGTCTCAAGCTAGCTTCGGAAGGGCTGCCTAGAGGCGGTGGCGTTGGTTTTGAGATGCTGGACAAGGACCAGGGTTTTGGCGTGAGTCAATTTATGGAAGGGGCGCGTTATCAGCGTGCATTAGAAGGAGAGCTGGCCCGCACCATTGGTTCATTGAATAATGTTCGCAGTGCGCGTGTTCACCTGGCCATTCCTAAACAGACGGCTTTCGCACGCGATCGCAAAAAACCCAAGGCATCCGTTACCATAGATCTGTTTGCAGGTCGTGTATTACAGGAAGGGCAGATCACTGCCATCAGCCATATGGTCGCTGCCAGTATTCCTAGTCTCGAGGCCAATGATGTCACAGTGATTGATCAAAAGGGTCGTTTACTGACCTCATCTGGGTCATCCGCTGACATGCGTGTCAGTTCGACACAGTTTAATCATCGTAAACGCCTTGAAGAATACTATATGAAAAGGATTGAAGGCATCCTCAGCCCCATTGTTGGCGAGGGTGGTGTTCGCGCACAGGTTTCTGCGGATATCGATTTTACTGTCACGGAGCAGACACAGGAGAGTTTCAATCCAGACCTTCCTGCGATACGGAGTGAACAGACGCTTGAGGAGCGCCGTACTGGAGGGCAGACATTGAGTGGCGTACCGGGCAGTCTTTCCAATCAACCGCCAGAGAATCCGAGTGTGGCAGCAGGTGGTGGAGGGGATTCACGTTCACCGATCAGCTCTACTATTCGAGCAACACGTAATTATGAACTTGATCGCACCATTAGTCATATCCGCACGGGTGGTGGTGACGTGAAGCGTCTATCAGTTGCGGTACTGCTGGATGATAAACAATCGATGAATGAAGATGGTGAAGCAGTACGTACACCATTAACAGAAGATGAAATAGTGCGTATTACCAGTCTGGTAAAAGAGGCGATCGGTTTTAACAGTCAGAGAGGTGATAGTGTCAATGTGATTAACTCGGCATTTACAGTGCCGCCAGAAATGGAGCCGCTACCAGAACCCTCATTATTAGAAAGCCCAGGTACTATGGATACTGCAAAACAGGTGCTAGGTGGCATGGTTGTGCTGTTCCTGTTATTTGGAGTGTTACGTCCAGTGCTTAAAGAACTGGCAGCAAAAGGTGAGGTGATGCCGGCTCAGGGAAGGATGTCGGGGCCGGTAACAGAGGGGATGCAGAATGATCAGCTGACGTTGAGTGGTGGTACATCCGCGCCACCACCACAGAATTATGATACTAATTTGAACACAGCACGAACGTTGGCAAGCCAGGATCCCAAACGTGTGGCGCAGGTTGTCAACAACTGGATGGTGACGGATGGTGGATAAAAAAGATGATGAGCTGACCGGGGTTGACCGGGCGGCAATATTACTGATGAGCCTTGGTGAGGAAGGCGCATCGGCTGTTCTGAAGTATATCGGCCCCAAAGAAGTTCATCGCGTAAGTACGGCGATGACGACATTGAAGAATATCTCCAAGCATCAGGCAGAAGAGGTGTTGCAGGAGTTTTGTCAGAGTGCCGATAATGAAACGACGTTCGGCGTAGGCTCGGATGAATATCTGAAAAGTGTTTTGATAAAGGCGTTAGGCGAGGATAAGGCCGGAAGTGTTATTGACCGTGTATTAACAGGGACTAACTCATCAGGCCTTGAACAGTTGAAGTGGATGGATCCTCGCGCGGTC
>CALZIG010000282.1 GCA_945787585.1 uncultured Gammaproteobacteria bacterium
AAGCGAAGCCCGAGATAAAGCCAGTGGTAGTTGATGAACCGCAGCCCGTTAAAGTGACGCCAAAGGTTGTTGCAAGGGTTGAATCAAAGCCAGTGGTTAAACCCTCAACCGTGGTCACTACGACGGTAATAACTGAACCGAATCAGGTAGTCACACAGCCACCAGTACCCGCGTCAGATAAAGCGCAGGATAGTCCTGTGGTAGCTAAAGTTGCTACAGATTTACCCATTCCTGGCGCAGCGTGGCTTAAGGCGCAACCCCCCGCGTTTTATACGATTCAACTTGCAGGATCACCGGACGAAAAAAATATTATCCGTTACATCAGGCGGAGTGCATTAGATGGCGAGCTCGCTTATGCATTACTTAAACGCAAGAACCGCGGCAGTTGGTTTGTTGTGTTGCACGGTAGTTTTGAATCGAGAGGTGAAGCGCTGGATGTGATCGATTTTTTTCCGCCGGGATTAAAGAAGCATAAACCCTGGATTCGACAGTTTTCAACGCTTCAGAAGGCATTGGATGAAGAGTGATAGTCGATTATAGGGGACATAGGGTTCATGCGCTCAAAAAAAGTTTTTTTTACCAATGATGCGGGCGATCACCTGGCCGCGTTACTGGATACCCCAGTGGATAATCGGCCAACGAGTTATGCCATTATTGCCCACTGTTTCACATGCACTAAAAATATCAAGGCCATCCACTATATCAGCCGTGCGTTAACGCAGCGTCATATTGCAGTGTTACGCTTTGATTTTACCGGGTTAGGTGAAAGTGGCGGTGATTTTTCAGACAGTAATTTCACGACCAACGTAGCAGACCTGTTGAGTGCTGCACGTTATCTAGAAACAGATCACCAGCCCGCCGGAATTTTGATTGGTCACTCACTCGGAGGAACCGCGGCATTAGCGGCAGCGAGTCAAATCCCTTCTGTGAAGGGGGTGGTGACGATTGGCTCGCCTTACGAACCCCATCATGTGTTGCACCACTTCAAAAAAGAGCAGGCGGAGATAGAGAAGCACGGCGCGGCGGAGGTTGAGATTGGCGGACAACGCTATCGTATGAAACAGCAGTTTCTCGACGATGTGCAGGGTGTATCAATGCGCAACGCGATTAAGCAGCTAAGATGTGCGCTATTAGTCCTGCACGCCTCTAATGACGATACGGTAACAATGGATAATGCAGGTAAAATTTTTGAAGCTGCACGTCATCCCAAGAGTTTTATTTCGCTTGATGATGCCGGTCATCTTTTGGCACAACAACAGGACGCCTGTTATGCGGGCGGATTGATCGCTTCATGGGCCGAAAAATATCTGTCAGATGCAGCGGACGCGCCACTGATAGATCATCGTGATGATGAGAGGGTCACGGCAAGTATTGGGCGGGAACGTTATTATACCGAGATCGATGCCCATGGGCATCCGCTGGTCGCCGATGAACCGGTCGTCATGGGTGGGGCTGGGTTGGGACCGTCGCCTTATGATTTATTGACGGCAGCGTTGGGTGCCTGTACTGCAATGACATTACGAATGTATGCCGATCAAAAGCAGTGGCCGCTGGATGAAGTGGATGTACAACTTAAACACAGTAAAGTTCACGGTAAGGATTGCGCAGAGTGCGATGATAAGCGGCACAAGATAGACTTGATAGAGCGCGAAATTACGCTAACGGGGGCGCTCAGTGATGAGCAGCGCCAGCGCCTGCTTGAGATCGCGGACAAGTGCCCGGTGCATAGAACGTTGCATGCTGAAGTTAAAATAGATACTCGACTCGTATCGTGATATTCCGGCGATGAACAATCTTTTTGGTTTTATTATTCTGCTGGTTGGTATGGCTATCGGCTGGTTATTACATAGCACGGTTGAATCGATGCGGCAGGCTGTCGTACTGCCATTAACTGAAGCACCGCTTAACACCGATGAAAAAAAGTCGGATTTGATCCTCAATGAAGATAGAGCGGATGCTCGGTTAGATCAAAAGAGCAGTAACAGTGATAATCAGCATGCTACCGATTTTGATGACTTGATGGTGCTATTAAAAACGGGCAGAGATGTCGAAGCGATTGAGTGGTATGCTAATCATAGTCGTATTGAGGGGAGGGCTGACGCGGCGCGACGCCGGATTAATCAACATGTGAGAATGCGCCAACAGCAAAATGATCCCGCAGGTGCAATCAATTTATTGAAGTTATTGATTACGCAATTGCCTCTGGCCTTTAGTGAGCGTATGACATTAGCTGCATTATATAATCAGCAGCGGCAGTTTTATGAGGCGTTAAAGGTGCTCTTCGATACGCTGGCTGTCGCTTCATCTGCGACTGAACTGACACAGCTTGACCAGTTGATTCAGGAAACGGTCGATATCGCCAATGAAAGTATGGGTGCTGATGATGTTAATGCCCATATTGAGTTGTACCAGTTTCTGATTGCTCAGCGTGCGAGTCATACCCCCTATTACATTGAGTTGGCGACATGGCTGATTAAGGCGTCACGGCTCGATGCTGCTATGGCGCCACTCAATGTTGTTCAGAACGACCCTTTTGTGGGTGACGTCGCGCAAAAAATGATGCTGGATATAGAAGCACAGCGGCAACGACAACTCGAAACCCCGGTTACATTGCTCCGCAATGGCAGCCACTTTATCGTTGAAGCCACATTGAATCAGAGTGAAGTTCGGCTGCTGCTCGATACGGGCGCTTCATTGACTATTTTGAGTCGTGAAGTGGCCAGGCCGCTTGGACTACAGGCCATCGATGCACAACAGACAGTGATTATTAATACGGCAAATGGGACCACCGAAGCACAGCTATACCGTGTTGAATCGATTACGGTAGGGGCATTTGATGTTTCACCGATTGATATTGCGGTGGTTGAGCAGCTGGCAATAGAAGGGGCTTCCGGATTACTCGGGATGAACTTTCTTGAGCATTTTGATTTCAGAATCGATCAGGAACATGCCGAGCTTTTTCTGAGATATCGTGATTAGTCTTCAATGTTATCAGCGGGCGCGATTAATTTCATGACTCCCCCTCGCAGTGAATTTCATGTCGACATAAATGAAGACGGAATGAATGCCGTGGCGGCGTTAGCCGAGGTTTCCGGGCTGTCAAAACAGCGGGTAAAACAGGCGATGCAACGAGGTGCCGTATGGTTGAGTCACGGTGGCGCGTGCCGTCGCATTCGTCGCGCGACAAAAACGTTACGGCCTGGTGATGCGCTGGATTTTTATTACGATGAAGCGGTGTTGTTGAGTGAACCGCCGGCGTCATTATTGATCGCCGATGAGGGGGAATACAGCCTCTGGTATAAACCCTACGGGGTGCTGTCGCAGGGCAGTAAATGGGGGGACCACTGCACCGTGAGTCGCTGGGCGGAGCAGCATCTGACACCGCAACGCCCCAGCTATATCATTCACCGGCTTGACCGTGCCGCGACGGGCCTGATACTGATCGGGCATACAAAAAAGGCGGCGGTAGCGCTTTCGGGTCTTTTTGCCTCTCGCGAGATTGAAAAATGTTACCGGGTGTTGGTACATGGCGCGTTTCCTGAAACACCCATGCCGTATACGATTAACACTGCAATAGAAGGGCGGGCATCGACCACACATGTAACACCAATTGCATACGATGCACAACAGAATCGTTCACTGCTGTCCGTGCATATTGAGACGGGACGGAAACATCAAATCAGACGTCATCTGTCCGAAATGGGCTATGCGGTGGTGGGCGATCGTCTTTATGGCAGTGGTGATGATAAAGAGGACCTGCAATTGACCGCCTGTCATCTCGCCTTTGATTGCCCACTGAATGGCAAGCCACGTTGCTACCGTTTAGCGGATGAATATTTGCCGCGATTATAGTTCGTGTTTTTTTGCTAATAACCAGTAGACGACACCGAGTGATAGCGTCACGAGCGCAAAGGCTGCGATCATCATCGCGCCAAACTCATTGGCATCCATCACCAGAAATTTTCGGGCCAGCGCGATAATAGCGATCAGTACCACAATTTTGACCTGCACCAGCAGGCCGCGTCCTTCAAGGATGGCATCGATCGAGTTACGAAATTCGAGGGCGATCAATAATGTTAATAGCATGCCGAACGTCACCTGAAACATCTTATAGTCGACTTCCCCGGTCAACTGGGTCACAGTCATCTCATAGATATTGTCAAGCAGGTTAAGCAGGGCGATGACAATGATCATCGCCAGCACCAGGCTGACAATCAGGGTGACAATGTATTCGAAGCGTTCAAAGAGCGTTAACTCCGGCCACAGCTCTTTCAGCCGCTGTAGCCCTTTGCTATTTGAGTGGGCCAGCTTGTTTTTATCCATGGTAGTATCTCTTGTTCTATTTAATCGCTTATCAGTGAGATAGTACTCTTTTACGCTATGCAGGGCTATGTTGTATGATGCTTAACGCTGGCAGGTAACTTCGTTATGATGACATATTGAAATATGATTTTAGGAAGATGACATGAGTGATGTAGAGATCGAACCTTCTGTAAATGTTTTTGGCGAGCCGTTGGTGGCGTGTGGTACCGATCCAATGACTGGCTTTTTTCGTGATGGTTGCTGCAATACCAGTGAGCTCGACTTTGGTGCCCATACGGTATGTGTACAGATGACCACTGAGTTTCTCGAATATTCGCGGTTCAAGGGAAATGACCTTTCCACCCCGATGCCAGAACACGGTTTTAAAGGGTTGAAGGCAGGTGATAGCTGGTGTCTGTGTGCGCCGCGTTGGTTAGAGGCCCATGAAGAAGGGATGGCCCCTAAGCTCTTTTTGACGCGCACACATAAAAAAGCACTGGATATTGTGCCGTTGGAAACGTTAAGAAAGTATGCCGTGGATCTAAATTAGCCGATCACCTGGCCGGGAAAAGTGCGTGTTGATAGCGAGCCTCCTGTAAGGGAGTGGTCGTTGAAACGACTACCACCCAATCTTGTCATCGCGCAATGAATTACATGGAGGAGAGCATGTTGTTTCGTGGAAGGTCATCTGCTTTATTGTCGGCAGTTCTACTGTTATTTGGATGCGGCGCAGGGTCGCTGCACGCCGCTGCCACGACGACGATAACTACGATTAAGATTGCCGGTTCCACCACTGTATTGCCTATTATTGCAGAGGCCACGAAGGCCTATCGAATACTCCACCCGGAACTGACGCTGACAGTATCGGGGGGTGGCTCAGGGGCCGGTGTCGCTAGCGTTGAACGCGGTACCATCGATATCGGGATGGCCTCGCGCCCATTGAGTCACAGTGAAGCGCTACGCCTGAACACCACCACCGATGTGATCCCCGTGGCGCGCGATGCGGTCGCCGTTGCCGTTTCGAAAGCCGTTTATGAGAGCGGCGTGCAGCGTCTTTCTTTATCGCAGATTGCGGCGATCTATCGTGGCGAGATCCGTAACTGGAAAGTACTGGGTGGCCTGGATGCCCCCATTCTGGTGATCGATAAAGAGGCCTCTCGCGGAACCCGCCATGTTTTTGCCAGCGTGGTGTTGGGTAATCCACGCGCACGTGCTGCGGGCGCGACGATTATTACCGGTTCCAACAATGAAGAGCAGGCCGTGATTGCCCGTAGTGACCAGGCGATCGGCATGCTCTCTAATGCCTGGTTGAATGATCGTGTGCGCGCGGTTGCGGTGGGCGACGGTGATGATGCGATACTACCGACGGCGGAAAATGTCGCATCAGGCCGCTATGTGATTAAGCGTGACCTCAATATTCTCGTGCCGAAGCAGCGCAGCGCAGCGGTGATCGCCTTTGTCGACTTTCTCCGTTCAGACCAGGGGCAGACGATTGTAGAGGCGGTTGGCTTTCATCGGGTGAGGTGACGGCAGCATGCTGAAATGGTGGCTGTCGGCGTCGGCGCTGTTGTCTTCAATGATGATTGTGCTGGTAGTGGGCTTTCTACTACAGAGCAGCTGGCCACTGCTGCAACAGCAAGGCATCGCTTTTGTAGCCGGCACCGAGTGGTATCCCTTTGAATCACTGTATGGCATGTTGCCGGCGTTGATCGGCACACTGTGGGCGGTTACGTTGGCACTGCTGATTGCGCTACCGTGCGGGGTCGCCGCCGCAATGTTATCTGCAGAGTTATTGTCACCAAAATTACGAAGTACCGTGCGCTTTGGCATGGAACTGCTGGCGGGTATCCCTTCTGTCGTTTATGGACTGCTGGGCATCTGGCTTTTAATACCGCTATTGGAGTCGCAGTTTGAGCTGCTCACCGGCCGCACGTTACTGGCAGCGGGGCTACTGCTAGCGTTAATGATTTTACCGACGATCATGGTGCTTTCTGAAGATGCTATCAGCGCTGTCAAACAATCGCACCGTGAAGCGGCAAAAAATCTTGGTATCGGCTGGGATGCGACGTTGTGGCGAGTGCTGTTACCGCAGGCATGGCCCGGCATTCGAATCGCCACATTATTATCAATGGGGCGCGCGATGGGAGAGACGGTAGCGGTGATGCTGGTGGTCGGTTCAATCGATCGTATTCCCGAGCCTTTCTATAATTTACTGCAACCCGCACAGACATTAACATCGCGGATTGGACGCGAAATGGCAGAAGCCAGTGTCGGCTCACTGCACTGGGCCGCACTGCTGTTTTGTGGTTTGATGCTGGCAATGCTTGCGATGATGATTTCGCTGCTGACCCATCGTCAACGGTTGGTGGTATGAATACATCACGCCTGCAATATCGTGACACCATCAGCAAAAGTATTGTGTGGTTACTTGCGATACCCGCTCTGCTCGTGCCGACCATCATCCTCGGTTATATCTTCTGGAAAGCGGCGCCGGTACTCGACTGGGACTTCATTAGCGGCACTGCTGATGGCGCAGGTTTTGGCGTCACCGAGGGTATCTTTGCGCAGTTGTTGGGTTCATTGTTATTGGCAGTGATGGCGTGCGTGATGGCCGCGCCGTTCGCACTCGGTACTGCACTCTATTATCGAATTTATGCATCACCGCGACAGCAGCAACTATTAATAGTGATGTTCAATATGCTGCAGGGGATTCCCCCCATCGTGTTTGGCCTGTGTGGTCTGGTGATGCTGGTGAATTTGTTTGCGTGGGGTGTTTCACTGTTGAGCGGGGCGGTGGTGCTGGCAATAGTGCTGTTGCCTTTGCTAGTGTTAAATACGCTGGCGGCACTGGAACGTATTCCGTTGAATTACACAGAAGCAGGCAGGGCGTTAGGCCTCGATAGTGGTGCCATTATCTGGCGCTTAAGGCTGCCGCGCAGTTGGCTTAATTTATTAACAGGCCTACTACTGGCGATGGCGCGTGCGCTGAGTGAGACCGCACCGATCATGTTTACTGCAACCGTATTTTCTGGCGTGGTCTGGCCGGACTCACTGTTTTCACCGGTGACCACGTTGCAGACCCATATCTTCTATCTCGCGCAGGAGGGCAACAACCCTCAGGTGATTAACATTGCATGGGGCAGCGCCGCCGTTTTAGTACTGTTAGTCGCCGCCTTTGGATTGATCGCAAGGGTGTTAAAAAAACTGGAAGCAGATTAAATGGCCATCGATCCCATACACGAGAATTTTCAGCAAGTGGCACTGTCATCATCCGACACAGTGTCGCCCAATAGCGAGGGGATAGCGCTTCAAGTCGAGCGGCTTGGTTTGCAGTTAGATGGTAAGGTGATTTTACAGGAGATCAGTTTTTCGCTGCCGGTGAAGGGTGTGACATCCGTGATTGGTCCATCGGGTGCCGGTAAAAGTTCGTTATTGCGCTGTCTCAATGGCCTGCTAACCCAATGGTCGGGCAGCGTTGCAGTGAATGGCTGTGACACGCGAAAGTGGCGTGGCGGCTGGGACCAGCTGCGTCGCCACGTCGGTTTGATCGCACAGAAGCCAGTGGTCTTCAACACCTCGATTCGCACCAATGTCTGCTTTGGTTTGAAGAGCTGGCGTCAACGTCGTCACGCCGATGAACTGGTTGAAAAGTCACTGCGACAGGCCGCATTGTGGAATGAGGTGAAGGATCGGCTCAACGAACCGGCCACTACACTTTCGATGGGGCAACAGCAGCGCCTCTGTATTGCGCGGGCATTAGCGATCAATCCCAGAATATTGCTGCTCGATGAACCAACCGCCTCATTAGACCCGCATTCGAAGCAGCTGATTGAGCAGTCGATGTTGCAAATCGCGGAACAAACACCACTAGTTTGTGTCACGCATGATCTTGCGCAGGCGCAACGGCTTCAGGGGCCGGTGATCTTTATGTGTGACGGCCGCATCATCGAGCAGGGTCCCGGTGAGCAGCTGTTTTCCCAACCACAGCGGATCGAAACGCGAGAATTCATCAACTGGAGTGTTTGTGACTGCGACTGAAAGGTCTGTTTAACGCGCGCAGTGACGGCTCAGCGGCATAATCACGGGGTATTTGGTGAGGTTTCGGGCTGCCTATGTCGCGGGATATGGGTATAATGACCGACCACTCATTTGATCATCCATCACAGATAAAGACTTTTATATGCTGCATATCTACAACACGCTGTCCAATCAAAAAGCGCTTTTCACCCCGATTGAACCTGGCAAGGTGAGTATGTATGTCTGCGGCATGACCGTGTATGACTACTGCCACGTTGGCCACGCGCGGGTGCTGGTGGTGTTCGATGTGATCGCTCGCTATCTGCGCGAAAGCGGCTACGAGCTGACATATGTGCGCAATATCACCGATATTGACGATAAAATTATTGCGCGTGCCAATGAGAATAGTGAATCCATTGAAGCACTGACCGCCCGCTTTATCGATGCCATGCGCGAGGATGCCGCCGCGCTGGGGGTGTTGCCGCCCGATCAGGAACCCTGTGCCACCACATCAATGGCGCAGATTATTCAGATGATCGAGACGCTGGTTGAAAAGGGCTACGCCTATCTCGGAAAGAGCGGTGATGTCTATTATGACGTGAGTCGTTTTGAGGGGTATGGGCAGTTATCGGGCAAGCGCATTGAAGACCTGCGTGCTGGTGAGCGTGTCGATGTAGTGGGTGCGAAAGACGACCCACTCGATTTTGTGCTGTGGAAATCAGCCAAGCCCGATGAGCCGAGCTGGGTTTCACCGTGGGGCCAAGGGCGCCCGGGTTGGCACATTGAATGCTCTGCGATGGCGACTGACTGTCTCGGTGACCATTTTGATATTCACGGTGGCGGACTCGATCTACAGTTTCCGCATCACGAAAACGAGATTGCACAGAGTGAAGCGGCGACCGGCTGTAAATTTGTGAACTACTGGATTCACAACGGCTTTGTTCAGATCAATGAAGAGAAGATGTCAAAATCACTGGGTAATTTTTTTACCTTACGTGAAGTGCTGAAGACATACGCACCAGAAGTGATCCGTTATTTTATCCTCGCCAGTCACTACCGCAGCCCACTCAATTATGCCGACCAAAATCTGGATGGTGCAAAGCTGGCACTGGAACGTTTTTATACTGCGTTGCGCGGTGTCGAGGCCGCCGCAGTGAATGATGGCGGAGAGTATCAATCACGTTTTCGTGCCGCGATGGATGATGACTTCAACACCCCTGAGGCACTGGCGGTACTGTTTGAAATTGCTACCGCATTGAATCGTGCCAAGGCCAGTAATATGCCTGAGGTTGCCGCGCAGCTGGCGGGCAATCTACGTTACCTCGGTGGCGTGATTGGCTTGCTACAGGGCGATGCGGAAGCCTTTTTGAAGGGGGATGCCGGCGAAGATGGGCTTAGTGATGCGCAGATCGAGACATTGATCCAGCAACGCATTGATGCCAAGCAGGCGAAGGCGTGGGCCGAGGCAGACCGCATTCGTGACGAACTACAGGCGCAAGGGGTGATCGTCGAAGATGGCGCTGGCGGCAGCCGCTGGCGTCGTGGTTAGTGATTACTCATCGTTATAAAGCTTAATCGCATTTGAGTTGGGCGGTTAGCCGAGGCTATCGTTCTCCTTTTTAGTCACAGGCACCAGCTGTGGCGTGGTTTCTTTCTCATCCTTCGTATTTTGTGCCGCTTGTGCGGCAGTCATCCTGTTGTTATTTTGTGGACGAGTGAGTGGTGATGTACGGTTGGCAGGAGAACATATGCTCTCTGGCGTTTCCGGTTTGAGTGCATTAACCACACGGTCGAGCAGTGAAAAGAGCAGGTCGATACTGTAGCCACCGATAAAACCGAGGGCGGCTTCGGTGATTTTGACATTAGTCTCTGTTATCCCACCACTGCTGTAGAGTAGTACTATGGCACCACCACTCAAGGTACCCAGCACAAGGCGATTGCGAAACTCGGGCAGTCGTCTTGGGTCAAAGGTGCGCTCGCGCAGTTGCGTTTCAGCCTGGCGCAATAAAAAAACAGAGGCGCCAAAGGCACCATACATAAAAGGTGTCAACGTGGTGACAAGTGTGTAGAGGTAGGTGGCGTTATTGAACATGCTGCTATGTTCGGCAGCCCACACCGCCGAATTAAATTCAAACATATACTGGTAGAGATTCATCAAAATAATGGTAACTAGTGCCGCAAAAGAGGCGAACCACATATTGCGCACATGTTTGCCCGCGTCGGTATTCATATAGTCTCTGCTGCTACGGGCATTTTTACATTCAGTCGCGCGCAGGCTGATCGCCGTTGCGGGTGCAAGTTGCCTGCCGAGTATCAGATAGCACTTCTGTAGGTAAGCCACGTCGTCGCAACTGAGCCTGTTTTGCTGTGTGATCTTGATATCCCACATGCGATAGAGTTCATCCATATGGATATCCTCAGGCAGACTACCACGCTCAACCGCGTAGATGGCGAGGCGCATCACGTCTTTGAGAAAACCACTGAGGTTGGTAATGTGCTTTGGGTCAGTTTGCTGGATTATGTTTTCTTCCATCATCTGATTCCTTCCTGTGTGGGTGGCGTCTTATTTGAGCTTGATGGTAAAGGCCCGTTGGAAATCTTTAGCGGGTATTTTTTTTCTTCCTCGTGTCTCGCGGATGCGCCATGCATTGGCATTGAGGTCTATTGTGCCTGAATCGGGGTTACGGCAGAAACTCACGGTCATAAAATGCTCTCGCGTTCGTGTTTTGGGATAGGCAGAAAAGATGTTGCCCCTTTTGGTACTGACTTGATAGTGCTTATTATAGGTCACTTTTGTCGCCTTCCAGCCGTTGAGCTTGCAGATCTCAGGGGGGGGGAATGAGGTCGGCTTTGATTCCGCCTTGTCCGTCGCAATGCCGTTAAGATAGGTTAGATTGGAAAGCGGCGAGGCGATGATTTCAATCAGCCTTGGCCCATTGGCATCATCGCCCAGTTGCGTGGTGGCGATACGACCAAAGTGGACGTCGCCACTCATCAATACGATGTCATGACCACTGGCGGCAAAGGCCTTTAATAAATCAGCATATTGCTGTTTGTAACTAAGCAGGTTCTTTTCCGTTTCGTTCTCTTCAACAATCAAGGGTTGTGATGCGATAAACACGCCCGGTGATTTGAGTTCACTGGCCCATTGAGTGATTTTTTTGAAATTAAGCGGCGAGGTGAAACCGTTCTCATCCCTGAGGGAACGAAAATCTGCGATGCAGATCGACAGGTCGTTGCTCAGCGTAAATGTTTCAAAGTCAGCGCTGCACTGAACGTTGCGCACACCATCGGTGGCGACGGCATCCCACGCCTTGCGCACATGGTGCAGGCGCAGTGCCTGAAGCTGCGGGATGATCGATTTATAAAAGGGGTAGTCGTTCCAGAATTCATGATCGTCAGGTAGCATCCAGGTACCACCATTGCTCAGAATACTGCCCATCGCCTGCCAGTGCAGCGCGTAATCATCCGCAACGCGCTGACGAATCTCACTCGGCACCAGCGATAGAGAGTCGAAACCGATATCGAGATAGACCTGATCGCCGGTTAAAAAGGTGATATCCGGCCGTACGTTCTCCGGCCCATGGCGGTAAAGCGCTTTATAGGCCTCAGCGGCACGGCCGCCATCACGGTGATTGTAGAAACAGCTGCCAAGCGCAATGGTAAAAGGTTTTTTGCCCTTGAGCGGCACACGCTTGGGCAGGGTGGTGAAGTTACCGTTGCGTAGGTGTTGCCAGGATTGGGGCACCTCATCACCGATGGCCTCTATGCGGCGGTTAAAATTCACTTCGTAGCGTTGACCGGGGGTGAGATTGTCGAACTTAACGATCTTGTAAAAACGCTGGTTCATTTTATCGAACGGGCGCTGCCAAGCCGCTTTAGTAATTCTTTTTGTTTGTGTACTGCCATCCGGAAGGGTGAGTTCGACCGTGGCTACTGCAGGCTTTTTAAGGGTTGGAAAGAGGGTGCCGACCCACACTTCCGCCGTCGTTGAGGTCACACGATGTACCACAAGTGACCACTGGCTGGTATTAGTTGGGTGGATACTCATACCGCTTCTCCCTGAGTTTTGATGGGGCGTTCATTCTTGGCAGTGGTATTGACTGTCTATGGACATCTACCGCAGCACGACGCTCTCTTTATATATATAGAGTTAAAACCATTTGGCGGGACGCTGTCAAGAAACGATGTGGTTATTCACCACGTTAGTGGCGATGTGGTTCTGTGTGATCTTCAGTTGATGGCTCGGCTGTTTCTATTTCATCTTCTGGTAGTAGTGCACCACTGCCACGAACGACCACGCGCTCATCATTGACAATGCCTTGTGTGATAGTGGCCATGCCGTGATGGGTGGCCGTGGTGACCACTGGTCTGCGTTCAAAAAACTCTGCCCCCCGCATAACATATATAAATTCTTCTTCATTATTTTGATGAATGGCGGTGCTGGGTAGCGTCAGGTTTTGTTGAACATCGATGCTGGGTGTTTGAATCAGAAAACCCGCTTGCCACTGCGCCTCTTTTTCAAGGTAACGGCTGTTAGGTGGAAACTCGCGTGGCGCCACGTTTTTCGATGCCGCGTAAGTCGGGTAGACCGTGACTGTGCCGAGGTGATGGGTAGCAGTAACAGTGGGAGAGTGCAATTGCAGCGATAGTTGTCGCTCGCCGGGGTATTGTGGCAGTGCCACTTCTATATGAATCCCCGCGCGGACGGGTCGTTTACCGCGGAAGGTTTCATCGGGTGCACCCCCGCCAGAGAGCGTGATGGTAATGAAGCCGCCCGGAATAGGGGTGTAATCGCTCAACTGGGTCACGTGGGCGAGGAAGACGGAGTCACGTTTGGCCACTAACGTTTCATATTGCAGAAAGAGTTCGCTTTTATCGCTGAAATCGACCAGGTGTTGCGAACGATCGACATGCTCGTCATCCCCGCTGTGGTCGTGTTCCATACCGTCTGTGTGGTCATGTGCAGCGGCATCGTGGCCATCCTGCCCGTCATTATGAGCACGGTCGCAGCCTGACAGAAAAAGGATTAGCAGTAGCGTGGTAAACAGGCGAAGTGTCATAATAGCGTTATAATCTTAGAGGGTTCGTAGCCATCTTATCGAGACTCATGGCGGGTATCAATGAAATATATGGGCCGTTGATCGCAGGCCGGGTATTGCTGACCACATAAAAAATAATTACATTGCGGCGCTTGAATTCTGGCATAGAATACATATCTCGTATAAATCGAAAACAGGGGGTAACCCCTAAAACAGAACGTGGAGTTTTGCTACAATGATGCGAATTTTTCTATTCTTGGCGACGAACATCGCCATCATGGTTGTCCTGAGTATCACGCTTAGCCTGTTAGGCTTTGAGGGCTACATGGATGCGCAAGGGATCAACCTCGACATCCCGGCATTGCTGGTCTTCTGTGCCGTCTTCGGTTTTGGTGGGTCGTTTATTTCGCTGGCGATCTCCAAATGGATGGCGAAGCGCTCCACAGGTGCCCAAGTGATTGAGCAACCCGCCAACGAGACCGAACGCTGGCTGCTGATGACGGTAGAACGTCAGGCGCAACAGGCCGGTATTGGTATGCCGGAAGTGGCGATCTTCCCTTCGCCATCACCGAACGCCTTTGCCACCGGGATGAACCGAAACAAGGCGCTGGTCGCGGTCAGCGCTGGCCTGCTCAATAACATGAGCCGCGATGAGGTTGAGGCTGTACTCGGGCATGAGATTGCTCATGTCGCCAATGGCGATATGATTACCTTGACCCTGATTCAGGGTGTGTTGAATACCTTTGTGATGTTTTTATCACGCGTGATTGGCCATTTTGTTGATCGAGTGATCCTCAAGAATGACCGTGGCCACGGCATCGGATATTACGTCACGATGATTGCTGCTGAAATTTTACTGGGCATCCTGGCGGCGATGATTGTGATGTGGTTCAGCCGTAAGCGTGAGTTCCGTGCGGATGAAGGCGGTGCGAAGTTGTCGGATCGTAATAAAATGATCTCGGCACTGGAGGCACTTAAACGCGCAAGCGGTCAGGAAGCACTGCCAGATCAGCTGGCGGCCTTTGGTATCGCGGGTGGTATCGGTAGCGGTATCAAGCGACTGTTTATGAGCCATCCGCCGCTGGATGAACGCATTGCCGCATTGAAAGCGATGCAGTAATTATCTGCTAAATCGTTGAATAAAGAGGGCGCTGAGATGGCGCCCTTTTTTTGTGTGCTGAATATAAATTAAGAATATCTTGATGTGCTTTTGTGGGAGTGAGGGAATCAAGTGCTCTAGCCCCTTGTTCATGTGCGCCAGACCACTGCTTTAAAGCCTGATGCCTTTATTACAATATAAAATAACCACTTTGAATTAGTGTCAATCTATGGCATGTTTTGTCTGTGCGCGATTATTGAGTCTTAAACCATGCGGATTGTCTGTCTTGCAGATTGCGCGCGTGGTGAGGGATTGACCTCCTCTGGAGGCATCAAGTAAGGACTTGTGTCTGATAGTCGTGTACGATGCGTTTTACCGTACCACAAGGGCATTTTTGGTAGCGTTTCTATCCTGTCGAGTCTGATCCTTTTTTTACGTAACATTAATCGGTAAAGGGGTCAGAGCCCTTTACAAGGAAAAATTTGTCGGCTACTATCTCTCTCCAGGTACCAGGAGTGTAGGTGAATGCCAAGAAAACCAAGATTCTTCCTGCCGGACATTCCAGTCCATATCGTGCAGCGTGGCCGTAGCCGCGAGCCTGTGTTTTTTGAAGAAGATGACTATCACGCCTATCTACGCTGGTTGACTGAAGCAGCAACACGCTACGAGTGTGCCATACACGCCTATGTGCTAATGACCAACCACACGGGCCATTCGGGACACAATACTTATATCCAAGTCTTC
>CALZIG010000283.1 GCA_945787585.1 uncultured Gammaproteobacteria bacterium
GCTTCTTCTTTGCCGCCACCTTCTTCTTGGTTGCAGAACGTTTTGTCGCCATTACTCATCCTCCAGAATGTTATCCGCAAATTAGTATAAACATCTCTGCGCATAATGCTAGTGTATTGCAGAAAAAGTTTTTACTGTACAAACGCGTGTATCGACACGCTATTTTATTTCTTGAACATCCAACTGTAATTTTTTTATCACCATAAAACAAATTTCATTCACTATCTACTTACATTAAACAACTACATGCATAGATAAAACACCACCTCATCTTCACTACTCATGTGAATATTATCTGTCTTCAATCACCGATATGAGACAACAATTTCATTGTTTATAATCGCAATCAATTACGAAATTAAAATCAAATAAAGACACATCTATCGACAGCGATGAAATAATGGAAAATCACGACAAGTTGTAGCGCACGACACAATAAACCTACCACATATTGCGTTTTATGCTCGACAGTAAAATTGACATAACTTTATGATTAATATAAAAAGTTACCTGACAATCCTTGATTCAATACACCATTAAAGCCAATCCTTAAACAGTCATAAAGACACTATCATCGCCCGTCGTTTCGGCTTCAATTTGCCGTGAATATTTTACCAATAAGACAAATTTACTTTACTCAAGGCATTAAAATAAAGGCCCTGATAATTATTTTTTTATCATGAGGTTTTCAAATGAAGTCACTAAACCTAATACGAAGTGATCTCATCTAGCATGAATATTTAAACATCATGAGCAACCATCAATATCTAATCAAATCCGCATTGCGCACGGAATTAATTTTTAAATAAATAATAATCCAGGAGCATATCTGGCGAGTCGATTTTTTATCCTTTCATGATGGCATCACACCATAAAAATTAAGCTCTGGCACACTCAAACAGACAAAATTCACCGATCATTTGATCGAAGTCACTTCTTCACACCTCATTTCACCCTCCCGCACTTAACTCAACTGGGATTAAAATTGTGATCTCAGCACTAAGATTTTATGAATAATTACGCTCTTAATGCATCGACATCCACGACTGAGAACGCTTGATATATAAATCCGACGATCAGCGATGCGTATATTTCTAAAAGTCAGGTGGAATGAATAAGTATTCGCCAGCATTATCGTTGGGCTAGCATTTTCATCAATAATGAAGCTGGGCTTAACATTTTCAGGGGAAACTGAGATTGAATGAGTTATGACCCATCCATAAACACAAAAGGCCGCCCCATTACGGGGCGGCCTCTGGTAAAACACCTTTTACGATGAAGCGTTACTGTTGAAGAATATGCAGTTCAACACGACGATTCATTGCACGCCCAGCCGCGGTGCCATTATCCGCGATAGGTGAAGCGATTCCATAGCCTTTAGCTTTGAGATTAGCAGCTGAAACACCTTTTGACGCAAGGTATCTGGCCACTGATTCTGCTCGTTTCTGTGACAACGCTTTATTCAGGCTAGCTGAACCACGGCTATCAGTATATCCAGCCACTTCAACTACCATATTTGGATAACGCTTCAGCGTCGCTGCAGCTTCATCCAGCACACGAGATGATTCACCCTTTAGCAGGTCAGAGCTTGTCGCAAAAGTAACGCCCTTAAGCACAATCACTTCGCCAATTTCACACCCCTTGGCGTCGACCTTCTGTCCGCTTGCGGTATCAGGGCATTCATCGCGTTTATCTACGATGCCATCACCATCGCTATCGAGTTCACACCCTGTCGCACCGACCTTCACACCTGCTGCCGTATTCGGGCAGCGATCTTTGCTATCTACCACGCCGTCTTTATCACCATCAAGCTCACAACCTTTAGCATCAACAGCTGCGCCACTCGGTGTACCAGGGCAACGGTCTTTGCTATCTACCACGCCGTCACCGTCTTTATCCATTTCTGCTTTTTTACACCCACTGGCATCGACAACCTCACCAGCAGCGGAAGAAGGACAGCGATCCATACTATCGACGACACCATCATTATCGCTATCAAGTTCACAACCGCGCGCATCGACTTTGATACCGGGCTTGCTATTCGGGCAGCTATCCTGACCATCGGCAACACCATCCATATCACCATCAGCAGGTGTTACAGCGCCCTCACACTCAGCAATCGCATGTTCCGGCTTCCATTCCTGCGTGCGCCAGCATTGATCATAGGCATTACGCCAGATCTTGCCTGATTCGGTTGTCCAGTAACCTGGAATATCGGTGGCAGCGGCAGTAGACATCGTCGCTGTTGAAATGATCACTGCGGTTAATGCGGCGCTCAATAATGAAATTAGTCTCTTGAATGACATAATGTCCTTCCTGTATGTGGGCTTGCTGAATCGTTAGGGCCACGAAATTTACCGTCAATACCTGCTAACGTCAAGCTTACATATTTACAGCAAGATATCATAGATATTTTTTATACTATTATTAATACGATTAAAAATAGTGCTTCAGCTTACATTCATAATCACAATGCTAAGGTTATGTAGGTGAAAATTTTTCTGGAATGACGCATGGATATCGCTGAGATCATTGCACTCAGTATGGGGCTGGCATGGGCAAGCGGGATTAATTTATACGCCGCTGTCTTCATGCTGGGCTGGTTAGGCGGCAGTGGCAACCTTGAGCTGCCGCCCGCATTACAGGTGTGCAGCGACCCAACTGTGATGGCAGCGGCGGGTTTCATGTACTTCGTCGAGTTTTTTGCGGACAAGACCCCGGGGGTCGATTCTGCCTGGGACACCGTCCATACATTCATTCGTATTCCTGCCGGTGCGATACTGGCGGCGGGTGCTGTGGGTGAGCTGGGTCAGAGCGCAGAAGTCATCGCACTACTGCTGGGCGGAACGATGTCTGCAGCGACTCATGCGACAAAAGCCGGTGGACGCGTACTGATCAACACTTCTCCAGAGCCGGTTACCAACTGGACCGCATCTGTGACAGAAGATGTCGCAGTGATAACCGGTGTGTGGGCCGCACTGAATCATCCAGTGCTATTTATAATCGCGTTGTGTCTGATTCTACTGGTAATGGCATGGCTACTCCCCCGCATCTGGCAGGGACTCAAACTACTAGCTATACGGGTAAGTCATTTATTCAGTAAAAAACGTGGGTAACATTGTTCGCGAATGGATGCGTGCAGAAAATTTACCGCTTACAGCAATGGCTCCGGTTGATAGCGCGCACATTCCGTGACGATTTCACTTAACGGCACATCCCAGGGCTGACTCGGCAACTGATTGACGCGCTGAAAATCATACCCCACACCACACAAACGCGGCTTGCGCCAATGACTGCGCCGCAATAGAAAGGCGAGGCTGCGATCATAAAACCCTCCGCCCATGCCCAATCGATTCCCTGCTTTATCAAAGGCAACGAACGGCGTCAGAATCAGATCAAGCGATCGAGCACGCACCAACTCACGTTTATTGCACAACGGTTCGGGTATACCAAAACGGTTAAGGCGTAGCTTACTGTCAGGATAATAGGGTGCAAACCAGAGTCGATTTTTATGGATTGAATCCAGCACGGGCAGATAACATACCTTCTTAGCCAGCCAGATTCGTTCGATCAGTGGATCAAGATTAAGCTCACTATCGTTAGCACTGTAACAGGCGATATGCTGACTATTCCGGAAAAGATGACTGCTGGCGATTAAGCGCTCCACTCGTCGCGCCGCATCCAGTTGTTGTTGCGCTGAAAGTGCGTTGCGCTGCTTGCGCATCTGCTGACGAATTTGCGGACAATCAGCCATAGTTGGTTCAATCTTAATTTTTGCCACCTCGGAATCGAGATGTTTTATATAGGAGGGTAATCCCCATTAGCGCCGCGGTGAACTTTTGCCCTTGAACCAAAGGTTCAGGTGGGAGCGGTTGAGACATCGTAGGCTTCCCGCTTACGCAGGCCTGCACAATAACATCTACAGTATGCTCCCGGGGTATATAATTAGGCTCAAGAGAATACCCGGTTCAGAAGCGCACGCCACAGGAATTACCCAAATCGGTAGTCTTGCGACCGAACGGATATTATAACTCCATTTGCTTGCTGTTGTTGAGCGCTGTATCAACTTTATCTTGCAGGACCTCAAGACGGTGCCCAAAGGTGCGCGTAAAATCACTCTGCTCTGATCTACTCTGTAGCAATTCATGGACCAGGTTCAGTGCCGCCATCACTGCAATGCGATCCATCCCGATCACCTTGCCAGTATCACGCACCTCTTTCATCTTATCACTCAGATAAGTCGCGGACTGCAACAGGGATGCCTGCTCAGATTCAGGACAGGCGACGCGGAATTCCTTATCCAGCACTTTGATGGTAATCGGCACATTTTTGTCACTCACAGCTCGGACTCCATATGCTTCAGGCGCGTCACCATCTTTTCCATTTTATCCCGGGCAAGATAATTCTTTTCTGCCAGCTGACTTTGCTCAGCAAGCAGTTGCGCACGTTCATTACGTAATTGAACATTTTCCTGCTGTAACCGTTCGCAAATACGCACCAGTTCATCCACGGAAAATTCCAGTTTTTTAACCTTTTGCTCTTCATAAGCAAATACATTATCAGTCGTCATGACGCCAATATAAAGTGCCGCCATCACCGGGTCAATCTCTGAACACTGTGGAATCGAGCACAGAGATGGTAGCATTCCATCTGGGCAATCAGCGTAGCCAGCATCAAGCCGCTATCTCATTGTTTTGTTAATAGTTAATAATATTTAATCTGTTCACGCTGTTTTCGACGCAGACAGGATTAATATATATAGTGTAAAGATGGAGCCACGATGGAAACCGTAAGAATTGAAGATGCGCTGTCACATTTAGGGCTGCTCGCCAGTGCAACGGCGGGGCACGGCCTGTTATGTGGGTTAATCTGCGCGCGCGGCTATGTTGAGTGTGAGGCATGGGTGGCGTTGATGGATGAAGAGAATCTCGATCAACTCACCTCGGATGACCCGCAGGATCTGATCGCCACTGGCGGGTCGCACCTGCGCCAACTGGATAGCAGCGAAGATGGTAAGCTACTACAGGAGCTCCATCGCGTGACACTGCGCCAGTTCAGCAGTGGAGAGTGTGATTTTTATCCCCTGCTACCCGATGATGAGACGCCGCTGGATCAACGCACTGATGCGCTCGCTGAATGGTGTCAGTCATTCCTGTTTGGACTGGCGGCGGGCGGCATTAAGGATTTCTCAACGCTACCTGAGCAAGTGGGTGAGATCAGTCGCGACCTGGTCGAATTTTCGCAGGCACGCCCCGGCGATGAAGAAACCACGGAGCAAGATGAATTTGCTTATGTGGAACTAGTCGAATATATACGTGTTGGGGTGCAACTGATTTTTGAAGAGCTGAACTCAGTGGGGGACACTTCCTCCACGAATAAAGTACTGCATTAGTCCCCTACATCATTGAATTGAAAGGTTCACGACGACATGAATAAAAAAGAGTACCCCCAACGTCGCCGCCGTCTGATGCAGATGATGGGACATGACAGCATCGCCATCCTGCCAGCCGCTCCGATGCTGGTACGCAACCGCGATGTCGAGCACGCCTATCGACCCGATAGTAATTTCTTTTATCTGAGTGGCTTTGCCGAACCAGAAGCC
>CALZIG010000284.1 GCA_945787585.1 uncultured Gammaproteobacteria bacterium
ATGCTTGGGCATCGTGTAGCGTATCCGCCACAATTTCAAATGCCGGTTGCGGCAGCGCAACGTCCGCGGCCATATCTGGTCTATTTTCCCAGTGCCTCAACGCCTAAGAAGTGCTGGCCTAAGGGGCACTTTGCCGGCCTGGTCGATGCGCTGTCTGCAACTCATCCTGAATATGATCATATTGTTTTGAAAGGCATTGATGAATGGGAGACGATTGATGAGATCGTTGACCCACTGGCCGATCGTGACAATGTGATTGCGATGCAGCTGAATGATTTCGATGAGACACTCTCTTTTGTAAAAGGGGCGTCACTGCTAATCGGCAATGATACCGGTATTCGCAATATCGCGATTGCCTGCGAAACGCCCACCGTCGGGATCTTTTTTGACACTGAACCGTACCGTTACTGGCCACGATATGGATTTCATGATGCCGTATTTTGCAGTGATGCACAGGTGCCGAGCGTTGATGCAGTGTTGGTATCTGCTGAAAATTTACTCGCGTTGATTGATAAACAGTGATGAAGATTCTCCACCTACTTTCGCAGACACACCTGACCGGGCCGGAGGTCTATGCAGTGATGCTGTGTCGTGAACAGATAGCGGCGGGGCATCAGTGCGTGATCGTCTCGGATACGTTGACGGTCTCATCGACGGCGGAATACGTAGCGATGCCGATCCATGATCGTTCCATTGTTAGCCGACTGCGTAACATTATCAAACTATGGCGACTCTGTCGTGAAAGAGAAATCGACGTGATTCACGCTCACTCACGTGCCGCGAGCTGGATCGCTAATATCGTCTGTCGTTGCGCCAGGATCGGATATGTTTCAACCGTGCATGGACGACAAAGCAAACGCGCGATGCGTTCACATTTTAATATTTATGGGCAGGATATTATTGTAGTCTGCGATTCATTGGTGAGCCATCTGCAAGATGAGATGGGTATTCAGAATGCCACGATCAAGGTGATTCGTAATGGCATCGATTAATAAAGTCACATGGATAGGCCGCCTGACTGGGCCGAAGGGTGAGATTGCCTACCGCATTATTACCGAAGTTGCGCCCCATTTTCCTGCGATAACCTTTACCATCGTTGGCGGTCCACTGTCAGAACGCTTTTCTATTGCGGCGGGTGATAACGTGTTGCTCTCTGATTTTATCGAAGATGTGAATCAACAGTTTCAGGAGAGTGATCTGGTGATCGGTGCCGGGCGTGTCGCACTGGAGGCGATGGCCTTTGGTCTGCCAGTGATCGCAGTGGGTGAGGCCTGTTATATCGGCGCGATTGATGATGAAACTATCGATGAGGCGAAGGCGACCAATTTTGGTGATTGCGCAGATCAACAGGATTGGCAGGCATTACGTTTGATTGACGATATCACTCGTCTTGTCTCGGGCGAAAAACTACCGCTTGAGAAATATACGGACTACCTTGCTGATTACCGTATTTATAAAGTCGCACCTCAGGTGATGCACTGTTACGAGCAGGCGATGATCAGGGCGACTTTGGCGCGCTTTGCTGAAGTCCCTGTTTTAACATACCACCGAGTGTTGCCCGTAGCGCCACAGGGGTCAAAGTTTAATGTGTATGTCACCGTTGACGAACTTGAGCGGCAATTAACACAACTTAAGCGGCGTGGCTTTCAGTTTGTAACATTTAAAGATATCGCACAGGGGTTGAAGCCCACTAAGCCGATTATTCTTACGTTTGATGATGGTTACGAAGACAATTATCTGTACCTGTTACCTCTCCTCAAAAAACATAACGCAAAGGCTGTGATTTTCGTATTGGCCGATGATGCGCTGACCAATAATCGTTGGGATATCGAATTGGGAGAACCCGAGGCGGCACTCATGTCATCCGAGCAGATAGACGAATGTCACCTGAGTGGTCACGTAGAGATCGCCTCTCACGGCTTAAGTCATCGGCGCTTAACGACATTAACTGATGATGAAATTAACTTTGAAGTGAGCGCATCAAAGCAGCGACTTGAAGCGCTGATTAATGACGAGGTGGTATCATTTGCTTATCCGTATGGTGACTGTGATCAGCGTGTATCACAGGCAGTGGCGGCAGCAGGGTATCGTTTTGGTGTGGCTACAATTAGTGGTCCCGTTAAAATGGCAGATGACCTGATGCGGATCCGGCGTATTACAATGTTCCCAAAAACAGATGGTTTTAAGTTTTGGAAAAAGACCTCGGGCTGGTATTTGCGTTACTGCAAAATTAAAGGTAAGGATTTTGTTAATGTTAGTGGTAGGAGTTAAATAAGAACGTGAGATTTTGTTTATTGATGGAACTTAATTGCGTGATGCGTAGAAGTTAATGACTGACTTAACTCGACAATCTGATGTTCCTAAAGCAACACTGATTATTCCCGTTTATAAAGACACGGCTGCTTTGGCCTGTATTTTTCATGCGCTGCTGCGACAGACAGAACAGTGTTTTGAAGTGATCATTACGGAGGATGATGAGTCGGCAGAGATGGCAGCATTTATTGAAAAATGGCGTGAAAAATTCACCTGGTTTCAACACCTGACGCAGAAAGATGATGGCTTTCGAAAAACCGTAGCAGTAAACAGGGCCATAGCGGTTGCACAGACGGACTATCTGATTTTTCTGGATGGGGACTGTATTCCTCATGCTGACTTTATTAATGCACATGTGCAGAACAGTGAGCGCGGTATTGTCTGCACAGGTCGTCGTGTAGATCTGGGGGAGCGTGCTAGTCAGTATGTGAGGGAACAGCCTGAAAGATTTCCGCTGCTAGAAAACGGGTTGTTCTATCTATTACTTGCACCGCTATTGCATATCGATGGCATCAGGTCATATGAAGTTGGCGTTCCCAATCGATTTTTTCACAGCGTAGCGAAGAATCGTTATCTTGGCATTATGGGTTGTAATTTCTCATGCTATAAAGAAGCGATGATCACGATTAATGGTTACGATGAAGATTATTGCGGCTCCGGTGGTGAAGATGATGACCTTGAATGGCGTTTTAATGGTGAAGGGATAGTGACCAAAAATATCAAGTTTCTTGCCCCTGTCTACCATTTGCGTGCGCCCCAACGACGCAGCAGTACGCAACAAAACTATGATCGTCTGATAAAGATGCGTGAAGAGAACAAAGTTTTTTATTGTCAAAACGGGCTTGATAAATATTTCCCCACTGAAAAGCGGATGGCTGAAGCATGAAGATACTGGCAATACGCATTGGAAGTTTCGGTGATATTGTGATGATCACGCCGTCATTATGTGCGATCATCTATGCCTACCCTGAGGCTGAGATACATGTGCTCACTAGTCCGGATGGTAAGCGTGTATTAAAAGGGTTTGCACCGCAGGTAACCAGGTTGATTGTACATGATCGTAAATCGCTGCTTGCCTTCTATCATGTACGTAAAATCGAAGAGGCCTTGCATAAAGAACATTACGATCGGGTATTTTGCTTTGAATTGAATCCACGTTTTAGTGACCTGTCGAAACGGTTGACTGACAATGCCTTTTGTATTGATTATAGCAATGAGTCGGCGCACTATTCACGGCGTTGTCTCGATACGGTGCAGCGTTCGGTGGGTGAAGTATTAAAAGATTACTGGATTACACTCCCCGTAACGGATGAAGCGCGTATGAAGGCGCGCGCCATCCTCGCCGCAGAAGGGATTACGGATAAGACCTTTGTCATCGGACTTCACCCCACCTACAGCGGTCTCAAGAAGGTGGCGTGGCGCCGTTCCAAGAATGCCGCTCGCCTATGGCCGGCACACTCGTTTGCCGAGTTGGCTAAATTGATCGCTGCCTATGGCAAGGAACACTGTCTCGATATTCGCATCATTATGGATTTAATGCCGGATGAGGTGGATGTCGGTGAAGAGATCGTGAGACTCAGTGACGGTGCGGTTACGATGCTTACACCACCGCTTGATTTTGAACGTTACAAGGCAACACTTGAACGGATGGATATTCTGGTGATTTCGAATACCGGTCCAATGCATATCGCCGGAGCAGTGGGGACACATGTGGTGGCCTTTTTTGGTGATGTGCCGCCAACCGATAGTGCGGCTTATGTCGCTGAAGGCTGGAATGTTAATCTTATGCCGCCTTCAAAAGAGATTGCGGATATCACGCCACAGCAGGCATTTGAGGCGTGTAAAACTTTTTTCCGAGATTAGTTTGTAAAACAGCGTGATCTTTTTTTCAGTGTTCCGTTATAGCATTCAAGTTTGGACTTTAACTGCCCTCTTTTTATCTCTCGTATCTACGACTGCGAGCTGTATTTGTCAAGTGGGCTAATGCTGTCATTTAATTATTTATTGAATGCTAACTATCTGTAATCAATAGCTAATATCCGTTTAGTAGAACGCGTTATTCTGGGCGCTCACCGCTATAATGCTCTTTCGCAGCTAAGAGATATTATAGTGATTTTTATATATAGCGGGGAGGTGCCGGCACTTGACCGTCGTTTGCATTATGAGCTTGGGGCATCACATCGACTGCTTACTATTCCCTATGCCCCGGAAGAGCATTGGGCCGGGCGTGAAGCGAGAGACTATTTTAATGGTAGCGGCTTTAATGCGCGCGCGTTAAGTCAAAAGGCCTACCGAAATAAACAGCAATTACGTGATGAAATTTTTACCTCCGATGCGGTATATCTCTCTGGCGGCAATACCTATCAGTTTCTTGCTTATGCGCGGGAGATCGAACTATTTTCGCTGTTAGCGGCATTTGAAGCCGTCGGGGGCATTATTGTGGCTGAATCGGCCGGTTCGATTATCCTCTCTGCAGATATCGCCACCGCCGCTGTTCCCACCACCTGTCCGGATGAAAATAGTATTGGTGTGACCGATTTTAGCGCAATGGGGCGGCTGCCTTTTCATGTCAGTCCGCACCATGAGCCCACATCATCTCATGCGATGGCGGAATTGGAAGAGTTGCAATCGTTGGCAAAAGTTTCAAACAGACCGGTGCTGGTACTCCAGGATGGCGCGGGCGTGGTGGTTGATGATGACGAGATTATCTTTTCAACAGGTTCACCTGAGTGGCTGATGGCCATGAGTGAACAGTCACAGGAAGTGGCCTGATATGAAATGTTTTACCTGTGGGGATAGTTATTTCTAGCTCAGAGTAAATTTTTAATAAAAAAAGGCGCCACCTCATAAGAAGAAGTGGCGCCTTTTTTGTGAGTAGATAGCTTAATTGATTGTTATGTATGGTCCTGTCTGCGACGAGCTGACCAACTAATCAAGGCTAATCCACTGATTAATAGTGCTAACGTAGCTGGTTCCGGCACACTAATGTTACTACTGTTAAATTCAGAGATATGGCTGAGTCGCCCAATTGTTTGATTGCCACTACCGCTCAATCCGAGGTCGCTAAGAGTAAAGGCCGCATAAGTGAGCTTGTCATTATTTTCAAACAGGATATGGCTTAGCGCGCTTATTACCACCAGTACCGATCTTGATTAGGAAATAATCAGGGGTACCGACAAGCTGTTGTGCATACGTATTGGTGTGTCCATCGATTGCGACTGCATTATTACTATTAGTGCGCGTGACATAGCTAACATCAAAACCCAGCAGGCTCTCGACCCACGCTTCTTCTACTGCGTCCCCACTATTCGTAGGCTCGGTATTACCAGTATTGGCGATCTGGGTATCCAGGCTTCCCACTGTTAAGAGCGGAATGGCATACACAGGTGCTGTGGTGATTAAGCCGAATACAATACAAATTGTTTTATATATGTTTTTCATTTGAATGACTCATAGTAAATTCGTTACGCTAAAAATAACACAATTCTTATGCCACTTATTAATACTCTATAAATAACAATAAGATAGTTATTTCTGGCCCTCTATGAGTGTTTGTGAATGTAAAAAATACTGACAGTTACCTTCTCAAATAGTTTGAAATTATTCAGCAAATGAGAGTTTTGTGTGTCATCTATTATTGAGTAAGATATATAGATCAATAGGATAGGAGAGTACATGGGGTTGTAAATATTTTAAACACTAAACTTTTTAAAGTCCTAAGTAGCTGATTATAATATACAAAATATTTAAATGACTCGTTTCTCGAGCATTTCTAATTCCTTAGCACTGAAGCCCGCCTGCCGACGGAGTTCGTAAGCAAATGGCCCGCGCAGCTCGCCGATATAATACTCGTCAATGAGTCGATGAAAGGTGTGTGCCATATTGAGCCCACGCTCATCACAAAAATATTTGAACCAGCGGGAGCCGATCTCGACATGGCCAATTTCATCGCGCAGGATAATCTCTAAAATGGCGACGGTCTCATCATCGCCCACGTTCTTCAGCCGCATGATCATGCCGGGCGTAACATCAAGCCCACGTGCCTCTAGTACGCGTGGCACCAGCGCCATGCGTACCATCGGGTCATCGGCGGTTTTGTGTGCCATCGCCCATAAACCGTCGTGCGCAGGGAAATCACCGTATTGGTAGCCGAGACTTTGCAGTCTTTGCGAAAGCAGTTCGAAATGATACGCCTCTTCGACGGCGACACTTATCCAGTCGCTGTAATACTGCCTGGGCAGGCCACGAAAGCGATAGACGGCATCCCACGCAAGATTGATCGCATTGAATTCGATGTGGGTGATGGCGTGGATCAACGCAGCGCGCCCAGACTCACTGCCAAGGCTGCGTCGCGGTACTTTTGCGGGGCTTACCAGCGGCGGCTTCAGTGGTCGCCCGGCCTCTTTGATCGGTATGGGCGGCTTATTTGACGAGAGCGTGTAGGCATCATTGTGCCACTGTTGCGCTGTTTCTCTCGTTAGGCGCAGTTTTTCATCAATATCACAGGCGAGCACACACTGTTTGGCAGCACTGAAGATATCGGTTGGCAAGGGCATAGTCAGGGTGAGTATCTGTTGAATTTTATGATAGTGACAGTGCGCAGATTAACACGATCTCGCCACTGAGAGGATAAACAACAGGGCAGGAATATAGAGCTATTAATCGTAAAAATAGGCTGATATCCTCTGCCGTCCAATAAGCCGCTTGCGGAAGGATTAGTACATAATAATGAGCAGTAAAAGTATCTACAAAGTGATCTTTCACAACGAAGGCAAGCTCTACGAGCTGTATGCGCGTGAGATCTATCAGGGCGAGCTCTACGGCTTTGTTGAGATTGAAGAACTGATTTTTGGTGAAAACAGTGCCGTGGTGGTCGATCCGAGTGAAGAACGGCTCAAAACTGAATTTGCCGATGTTAAAAGAAGCTTTATTCCAATGCATTCAATCGTGCGGATTGATGAAGTTGTCAAAGAGGGTGCGGGCAAGATCACTGAATTAACGGGCAAAAGCGGCAATGTGGCGCAATTCCCGGGGCCGGTCTACACGCCGAGAAATGATAAATAATGGTATCGACGGGGCGCTACCGCGATAGAGTGTGTTTCATTTAATATTGCTGTCTGATTGTCGATATTCACTACAGGGTCACATCACGGCACGTGGGTGTGCGGAATGTATTGAATGGATCAGAGAACGGTATTATGCAGTGTCCCAAATGTCAGTATACGCGACGTGAAGTCGAAGCAGTGCCCGATTGGCAGTGCCCGAAGTGTGGTATCGCCTACCAGAAATTCAAGCCTGAAGTAAAACAGCCCAAAGAAGTGTTGACGACAGCCGTGGTGGAGCCGCCGTCGGATAAACCAAAAGGCACCACTTTCAAAGATATTCGCGTTGCGATCCTGTTACTGATTTTATTGTTTGTTGCGCTTGATCAGTTCTTTATGAAAGTAAACACCTCCGACTGGGATCAGCCACTGCGGGTGGTGATCTATCCGATCAATGGCGATCAAAGCAGTGAATCTTCTGATTATATTGCAACACTGAACGAAGGCGATTTTTCAGAGATTAACCAGTTTATGCGACGCGAGGCAGCGCGTTACGGCATTGCGATCAGTGATCCATTAGATGTCCGTATGGGGCCAGAAATTGGAGAAATCCCGCCGCTGCCACCCACCGAGCATAGCGTACTGGATACCATTATATGGAGCCTGAGCTTTCGTTACTGGGCATTTACAGTGGATACCTATAACGGCCCTAAACCTGATATCCGGATTTTTACGTTGTACTATGATCCGAAAGTACATAAACGATTGCCGCATTCAACCGGCATAGAAAAAGGTATGTTGAGTATCGTGCATGCGTTCTCTCATACTAAAACGGCGCAATCGAATAATTTTGTCATCACACATGAGATGTTGCACACATTAGGCGCAACGGATAAATACTCATTTCAAAACAATCAGCCGATTTTTCCAGAGGGCTACGCAGAGCCGGAAAAAGAACCGCTCTACCCACAACGTTATGCAGAGGTGATGGGCGGACGTGTGCCGCTGGATCAGGTGCGCTCAGAAATACCCAGAGGGCTAAATGAGGCGATCATCGGGCCGTTGACAGCATGGGAGATCGGTTGGATAAAAGGAGAAGAGTAGCCGTTTGGCAGCAGAACTCCCTGATCTGGCGCCGTCCGATGCGCTAATGAATTGAAACCGCGTAGCACGGCAACAGTTGCATGTTAAAATACCACCTGAATTTAACACAGAGGAATTGAAGTGCAGCGTATCACGTTGAAAGTCGGTAGCAGTGTCTTAACAGAAAATAATGCGATCGCTCAGGAGCGCATGCTTAATCTGGTTTCGCTTATCGCCAAGTTACAAAAAAAATATGAAGTGATTTTAGTATCGTCCGGGGCTGTTGCCGCAGGCTATACAGCCTTGAGACTGGATCGTAAAATAAATATTGGCAAGAAAGTGCTCGCGGCAGTAGGGCAACCAATATTGATGAGCGGCTATAAGAAATTATTTGATATTTATGATATTGATATCAGTCAGATTCTCACCACCGAAGAGGATTTTGATTCGATCACCCATATCGATATCATTAAACAGATTATCGATGCTCAGCTGGAGAACGATATACTGCCCATCGTTAACGAAAACGATATTACTACGATTTCAGAGCAAGTATTTGGTGACAATGACCAGCTCTCTGCTCATGTTGCACACCACACTAATTCAGATATGTTGATGATACTGAGTGATATAGATGGCTATTATGATAAAAATCCCACTCAATTCGATGATGCGAAAATCATTAGCAACATCTCTTCTATTCCTGAAGGAGCATTAGGCGAGAC
The DNA here is from genome assembly GCA_945787585.1 of uncultured Gammaproteobacteria bacterium. Lineage (GTDB taxonomy): Bacteria > Pseudomonadota > Gammaproteobacteria > SZUA-140 > SZUA-140 > SZUA-76. The sequence goes on from CALZIG010000284.1 coordinate 9,164, forward strand.
ATGTACCCCTAATCACGAATTTGCCACTGGCGGTATTGTAACTAAACTCAAAGCCGCTCATTATCTTCTTGGTAAAGGGAGAAAAATGTTTTTGTGCAGCGGTTTTGATCTGTCCACCGCCGAAGATTTTCTGCTTAAAGGTCGACAAAAAAAGGGAACGCTTTTTTCTGCAACCCCTTCGTAAGTTTAGCTGTCTGTTGAAAACAGAATTTTGGGTTCAGTGTAAAAACTAAACGTCAGCTTTGGATTGCGGATTCAACCGGTCAACGCAACACTGTAATCTTATATTAAAAAGATGGAGTGTTGAAGATGGGTTATCGGGCACGAATAAACTATACCGCAGAACAAAGATCTGAGATGTGGGAACGTTGGAAGAGTGGCGATTCACTCAATGAGATTGGCAGAGCTTTTGATAGAAGTTCGTCGTCTATCTTTGGTCTTTTATCCCTGACCGGCGGGATAAAGCCTGCCCCACGAAAACGTGCACGGCTCGCACTGAGTCTTTCAGATCGTGAAGAGATCTCCAGAGGGCTTGTCGCCATGCAATCACTCAGACAGATTGCGACGACATTGAAGCGTTCACCCTCAACCATTAGTCGTGAAATCAAACGTAATGGCGGCTATAATGCTTATCGTGCCACACATGCAGATAAGGCGGCCTGGAAACGCGCCCATCGCCCGAAGGTCTGTAAACTTGTGGCACATCCGGCCTTAAGCCGACTGGTTGAGACGAAACTTACATTAACGTGGTCACCCGAACAGATTGCAGGGTGGCTTAAGCGTACTTACCCTGGCGCAGAGCACCTTCACGTGTCACATGAAACGATTTATCGAAGTCTCTTCATCCAGGCACGCGGTGCCCTGAAAAAAGCGCTATTACAGCATTTGAGACGCCCACGAAGCATACGTCGTTCACGCCATCACACACAGAAAACAGATAATCACGGCAGGATTACGGATACCGTATCGATTAGCGAGCGTCCTGCTTCGGTTGAAGACCGTGCCGTACCGGGTCACTGGGAAGGCGATTTAATCTCAGGTTCCAATAACAGTCACATTGCCACTTTAGTTGAACGACACAGCCGCTATGTCATGTTAGTCAAGCTAAAGGGCAAGGACACGGAGAGTGTCATCAACGCTTTGGTTAAACATGCCCACAAACTTCCGACTGAACTTTACAAGTCACTGAGCTGGGATAGAGGCAAGGAGATGGCAGACCATCAACGTTTCACTCTTGCAACTGATATTGATGTGTACTTTTGTGATCCACAAAGCCCATGGCAACGTGGTTCGAATGAGAACACCAATGGTTTATTGAGACAATATTTCCCCAAAGGAACAGATTTATCGGTACACTCTCAGGCAAGGCTCAATGCTGTGGCGCGCCGGTTAAATGAGCGGCCGCGTAAGACATTAGAATTTGAAACACCGGCTGAACGTTTTAATGCATGTGTTGCGTTGACCGGTTGAACCCGCAATCGATAGTACGCGCTCGCCATCGATTACCAAACTGGTACTTTCGGCCAGGAGCTGTCTTTCAGTCCAAGAATCTCGAACGACTGCACCATAGACGTTGCTGACCTTCAGCTTATTAGCCTCGAACGGCAGGTCTGTCTAATAAGAGCAGTCAATCGGAGTAACATATACTTCTGATGGAAGGTATCCTCGTAGATTAATTTTGTAAATTTTATC
>CALZIG010000285.1 GCA_945787585.1 uncultured Gammaproteobacteria bacterium
GCCTCCGAGATCTTCGCCACTTCGCGTGCGCACGGCCACGAGATTACCATCGACTTCCCGGTCCCCTATCACCAGCAAGTATGGTACACGTTGCAGTGTATGTTCGCGAATTTTAAAGCTTATCTTCTCGTTTCTCAAGTCTGATTTTGCCCTGATGCCCGATTGCAGCAGCGTTTTGGCAACTTCTTCCACATATTCGGCCTGGCGATCGGTGATATTGAGCACCACCACCTGCTGCGGCGAAAGCCAGGTCGGGAACAATCCGGCGTGCTCTTCGATCAAAATACCGATAAAACGCTCCAGTGAACCGAGGATTGCGCGATGAAGCATCACCGGCACCTGTTTTGAGCCGTCTTCTGCCACATACTGGGCATCCAGCCGGCCCGGCATCGAGAAATCGACCTGAATGGTGCCACACTGCCACACCCGTCCCAGGCAATCCTTTAACGAAAATTCAATCTTCGGGCCGTAAAAGGCACCCTCACCCGGCTGTAGATCCCACGCCAGCCCTTTGGTATTGAGCGCCTGTTCCAGCGCGTGCTCCGCCTTATCCCAAACGGCGTCGTCACCCACACGGTTTTCCGGGCGGGTCGACAGCTTAATAATAATTTCATTAAAGCCAAAATCGGCGTAGACCTGATACAGAAGGTCTATAAAGGCCGCAACCTCATCCTGAATCTGTGCCTCGGTGCAGAAGATATGGGCGTCATCCTGCACGAAATTACGCAGGCGCATCAGCCCATGCAACGTGCCTGACGGTTCATTTCGCAGACAGGAGCCAAATTCCGCCATGCGTAACGGCAGGTCCCGGTAGCTCTTCAGCCCCTGATTGTAGATCTGCACATGACAAGGGCAGTTCATCGGTTTGATCGCGTAGTCACGATTCTCCGAATGGGTGGTGAACATATCGTCACTGAATTTTTCCCAGTGGCCCGACTTCACCCACAGCGATTTATCGACCACCTGCGGGGTGCGTACTTCAGAGTAGTTATTCTGTTTCAGTACATTGCGGATGTACTGCTCTACCTCGCGGTAGATCGTCCAGCCGTTATCGTGCCAGAAGATCATGCCCGGCGCTTCTTCCTGCGTGTGGTAGAGGTCGAGCTTTTTGGCTATCTTACGGTGATCACGCTTTTCGGCCTCTTCGAGGCGATGTAAATAGGCCTTGAGTGCCTTTTTATCTTTCCATGCGGTGCCGTAGATGCGCTGCAACATCTCATTTTTCGAGTCACCGCGCCAGTAAGCACCCGCCAGTTTCATTAATTTAAAGGATTTGAGTTTACCGGTGCTGGGCGCATGAGGGCCACGACAGAGATCGATAAAATCGCCCTGTTGATAGAGTGACAGCGGCTCATCGGACGGAATGTCTTCGATGATCTTCGCCTTATACTCTTCGCCAATGCCACGGAAAAACTCAACCGCCGCTTCGCGTGCCATCACACTGCGGGTTATCGGCAGGTCTTCGGCCACCAATTCGGCCATCTTCTTTTCGATCTTCGCCAGGTCATCAGGCGTAAAGCCTTTTTGATAGGCAAAGTCATAATAGAAGCCATCTTCAATCACCGGGCCGATGGTCACCTGCGCCTCAGGAAAGAGTGCCTTTACCGCCTGTGCCAGCAGATGCGCGGTCGAGTGGCGAATCACTTCAAGCCCCTCTTCATCACGGTCAGTCACAATAGTGATACTGGCATCTTCTTCGATCAGATAGGAAGCATCAACGAGCTCACCATCAACCTTGCCTGCCAGTGTCGCTTTGGCAAGTCCGGCACCGATAGACGCCGCAACACCCATCAACGTGATCGCATGATCAAACTGTCGTTCACTACCGTCTGGAAGGGTTACTGTCAGCATTTATGGCTCTGATATTTAAACTGCGGCATATCCGGCTATCTGTAATAAAAAAGCACCGCATATCTCTGATAATACAGTGCTATCAAAACTGGTAGACGCGATTGGATTCGAACCAACGACCCCCACCATGTCAAGGTGGTGCTCTAACCAACTGAGCTACGCGTCTGCTAGACGGCGTACGATACAGGAATTAAGCCACTAATTTCAAGTAACAAAAGGGGTTAGCGCCATTTTATTTGCAAATCGCCTACGATGATCGTGATATCTCACTACAATCCCGCTGCCAACCCCATCACTGGACAAACTTCCCGCGATCATTCATATTTCTCCTTCAATTACCGATAATTCTTGTGAACTAATTTTCCAAACTTTCTAACTTTCTTAAGAGAAGCTCAATGTCAGAACCATGGGATCAAAACAAAAGTAACCAAAGCTGGGACCTACCTGAAGGGATGGACCCAATGAAAGTGATGCAGACTGCCTCCGCCTACTGGCATTCCTGCGCACTACACGCTGCCAATCGGCTCGATATCTTCAACCTCCTCGATGACGGCGCAAAAGACCTTGATGCACTGCAACAGGCCACTGGGGCGGATCGCCGCTGTCTCGGCGCACTGCTCAGCGCACTGGTCTCGATCGATTTTCTGGCGCGTGAGGGTGATCTTTTCAGCAATAATCAGTTCAGTCAGACCTTCCTCACCAACTCCAGTCAGTTTTATCAGGGCGGCATCGTCTATATGTTTGAAAACTGGTATGAGGCGTGGGGCGGGCTCTACAATACGGTGATGACCGGCAAACCGTCTGCGCTCATGCATCAGGAATATTCTGATCAGGAGACCCGCGATTATATGATGGGCATGCATAACCGCGCATTGTCACAATCAGATGTACTCACCGGCATGGTCAATCTCACCGGCAAGAAACAGTTGATGGATATCGGCTGTGGCCCCTCTACTTTTTCAGTCAAATTCTGCGAGCGTTATGATGGTCTGAATGCAATCGCCATGGACCGCGCTCAGAATCTGCAGATCGCACATGAAATTGTCGATCAATACAATATGCAGGATCGTGTAGAACTCCGCCCCGGTGATTACAATAGTGACAGCCTCGGCACAGGCAATGACGCCATGCTACTGTCATCAA
>CALZIG010000286.1 GCA_945787585.1 uncultured Gammaproteobacteria bacterium
ATGCCGGAAGGGACACCCCTTAACACACAACTACTCAATTTCCAGCGTCAGAAACGACGCATCGGTCTGGTGGTCGATGAATATGGTGACATCAAAGGACTGGTAACACTGGAAGACATTCTGGAAGAGATTGTCGGTGAGTTCACCACTGACGTTGCGACCACGATTAAAGATATCCATCCGCAGGATGATGGCAGTTATCTGGTCGACGGCAGCGCCAACTTGCGCGAAATCAATCGCACCATGCACTGGTCATTCCCAACGGATGGTCCTAAAACACTCAACGGCTTAATCACCGATTATCTGGAGTCGATTCCGGTGCCCGGCACCAGCCTGCGTATTGCGGGTTATCCCATTGAGATCGTACAGATTGCAGATAACACGGTGAAGACAGCACAGATCTATCCTGAACTGCGCGTCATTAAAGAAGAAAGTCACTCGAGCTAAAAATACAGAACAAACTTTAAGGTCAGTCAACCAACCGCAACGCTAATCAGCTACATCCTGCTTTGCGCGACAGCAGCGATTACGCCCTTCCGCTTTGGCCTCATAAAGTGCTTCGTCTGCCAACGATATCAAACTGGCTGAATCTTCACCGGACTGGGGAGGAATCCCCGCCGCCCCAAGTGAAATAGTGACGAACTCAGCGACATCAGAAAACTCATGTTCAAGTGCCAGCATTTCTACTGCCGAGCGAAGCTCTTCCGCAATCACGACGGCACCATCGATATCTGTATTGGGCAATACAACCGCAAACTCCTCTCCCCCGTATCGCGCCACCATATCGGAAGAGCGGCGCATCGTGTTTGCCAATTCAGTGGCGACTTTACGTAAACAATCATCCCCCCCCTGGTGACCATAGCCATCGTTGTATTTCTTGAAAAAATCGATATCGATTAGCAGTAGCGACAGACTGTTCTCCTCGCGCACCGAGCGCCCCCACTCTTTAGCGAGGTATTCATCAAACGAACGTCGATTGGGGATCCCGGTCAGCCCATCAATCGATGACAAGCGCTCAAGCTCAATATTACTTTCCTCTAGCTCTTTTTGCAGTTGATGTAATTCACGAAAGGCGTGATCACGCTGCCTTTGCGCAACATAGCTTCGCGAATGTGCCTGAATCCGCGCAATCAATTCTATTTGATCCGGCAGTTTAACCAGATAATCACTTGCCCCGTTACTGAACGCTTCACTCTTATCTTTGGGCTCTTCCTTACTAGAAAGTACAATCACCGGAGTATCTTTTATCTGCGGATGATTACGATAAAAACGTAACAGCGTCATACCATCAATATCCGGCATCACCAGGTCTTGTAAGATCGTTGTAGGTGATACCTCAACGGCCATGTCGATCGCTTTTTTTGAATCACTGCAATAGTGAAAAGTGATCATCGGCTCATCCTCCAGCATACGCCGAATCGCTTCCGCCACCATCGGCTGGTCATCCACCAGCAGCACCGTAATGGCTTCAGGCATTTCTGCTACGGAAAATGAGTCGTAAACTTCTTTCATACCCTTATTCTATACCCGGCACATAGCCAGTTTGTGATGTTTATTAAGCAGTGTAGCCGCAATACTGTCGAGAGGCAAAATATCTACCGCTGCATTTAATGCAGCGGCTGCCTTTGGCATTCCATAAACAGCACAACTTTCCTGATCCTGCGCGATGGTGTAGACACCTTTCTTACATAATGACAATAGCCCTGCAGCGCCATCACGCCCCATGCCTGTGAGCAATACTGCAGTGATTTTCCCGCCCCAATGTGCTGCTACACTCTCAAAAAACACATCCACTGAGGGACGATAGACCATTTCTAACGGTTCTGGAGTGTATGTCAAATTTCCCTGAAGGGACATAATCAAGTGATCATTGGTCGATGCCAATAACACAACGCCCGGAGATATACAGTCACCTTCTTCCGCTATTTTGACGCGCAAATCACATTGAGTGTCTAACCAGTTTGCCAAATCATGTGAGAAGTGCGCGTCAATATGCTGAATAATGACAATGCCGGCGGGAAAATTAGCCGGAAGCCCCGACAGTATTTTAGCCAACGCAGGCGGCCCCCCCGTCGAAGCACCAATCAAGACTAGTGGCTGATGTTTATGTAACGACGAAAATACGGGCGCTGGTGTCATTTCCTGCACACGGCGAGAGGGTATAGGCTTCGTTAATTTTTCGATTGTTTTGATCTTATTAAGCAATGCAATATTATCATGAATATCACCATCACCGCGTAACACTGGGGTCTTAACGACGTCCAGTGCGCCGGCACCCATCGCCTCAAAGACCATCGCGCTGTGACCTTCAACCGAACTTGTCACAATCAAAATAGGGCATGGCGTTGAAGCCATAATCTGACGCGTCGCTTCAATGCCATTCAGCACCGGCATCACCAGATCCATCAAAATCAGATCAGGAAGATCCTGCTGACAACACTTCACTGCTTCCGCACCATCCACCGCCACCCATGTCAACTCGTGGTCAGTCGCCGTGACTAGCAAACGCCGTAAACCTTCCACAGCCATCATCGTGTCATTAACGATCGCTATCCTCATCATGCCTCTCCAATCAAATCTACTACCGCTCCACGCAGTGCCTCATCGTGAAACCCACCTTTTGTCAGGTAATAATCTGCGCCTGCTTCAAGGCCTAATAACTTATCTTCTTCGCGGTCTTTATACGAAACTATCATCACCGGCATATTCCGTAGCCCTTCATCCTGCTTTATCAAGCGCACCAGCTCAATACCGTCCATTCTCGGCATATCGACATCGGTGATCACCAGCCGGTAATCATTGCTACGCACCGCATTCCAGCCATCCATACCGTCTACTGCCACATCTACATCATAACCGTACGCCTCAAGCATTTTACGCTCAACTTCACGCACCGTAATCGAATCATCAACCACCAGCACCCGCTTATTAACCTTATCCTCTGCCTCATTCTCACCACTTACTTTATCGACTCGTCCTTTCGAAATAAGCTTCGCAATCGAACGCGCCAGATCATCCACATCAACAATCAATGTCGGCGAACCATCATCAAGCAGCGCGGCAACACTAATGTCTTTCACTTTTCCCAGTCGTGGATCAATCACCTGAACCGCCAGCTCACGTTCACCCAAAAAGGCATCGACTGTCACCCCATACTGACCATATCGGTCACTGAGAATCACAACATAGCGCTGCTTGGGTTTGATAGCCGATTTTTCAACACCAAATACCTGAGAGGCTGAAACCAGCCCAATGTGTCGATCATTCCACGTGATGTACTGATGATCTTCAACCACCTCAATCTGATCATCTTCAATCTTAAGTAGATGATCAATTCGCGCCAATGGAAAGGCGTAACACTCGCCACCAATCTCTACTAATAGCGTCCTGATCACCGAAAGTGTTAGTGGTAATTGCATCTGAAAACAGGTGCCCTGGCCAGCCTTAGAGGTAATCGTGACAACCCCGCGCATCTCTTTCACCGCATCATGTACGACATCAAGGCCGACACCGCGCCCTGATATTTCGGTCACTTCACTGCGTGTACTAAAACTGGGTAAGAAAAGAAACTCCAGCAGCTCCATGTCACTCATCTGCGACAACATTTCCGCACTGCTCAAACCACGTTCAATTATCTTTTTCTTGAGATTCTCAAGGTCAACCCCTCGCCCATCATCCTCCACCGTCACCAATAACATTCCAGAACGATGCCGAGCATCGAGCTTAACGATAGCCTGTGATGGCTTACCATTTTCAACGCGAACATCAGGCATCTCGATGCCGTGATCTACCGCATTTCTCAAGATGTGATTAAGCGGTGCTTTAACCATCTCTAACACATCTCGGTCTACCTGCGTTGTCAGTCCGGTAATCTCAAGGCGTACATCCTTTCCTAAAGAGCGCGCAACATCACGTACCATTCGCTGAAACCCATCCACACCTTCAGAAAATGGGCGCATACGACTTGCCAGCACTTCACGCTGTAATCGTTCTGCGAGGTTTGCTGTGCGGTAATCAAAGTTCTCCAGGTCAACCAGTCGATCTGTCAGTGCTTCACGCTGTTTCACTGACTTACGTTGTAACTCTAGCAGTGTTGCGGTCACCTCAGGGTCAACATCGACACCTGCTAGTCTTTCTCTCAAACTATCCAGATCGCCAATCAGGTCAAAGTGAAAACGCTTAAAGCGCTGCATCGCCTCAATATGAGGATGCAACCAACGCGCCTCAACCATCGCCTCACCAGATAACCCGAGCAGCCGATCCATGCGCTCCGTACTGACACGTAATACGCGCTCTTTCACTTCTGCCAAGGACACTGCTTTATCCGGGACTGCCACAGCAGCGTTGTTCTTCGCGCTATCGGATTCTTCTACTGCTGCCTCATCCGAGCTATCAGTAGCAACCAGGCTCGCCCCGTCGCCACCACCTGCATTCTCACTTTTCGCCACATCGGTAATAGTAATCGCTGGCTGTGTTCGTTCGCCACTCAATATCCCTGCGATAGATGCAACCAGTGTATCGAGTTCACTACTATTTAACTCAGCCCAGGACGCAAGCTCGGATTCATCCAGCTGAGAAACCGTTTCCATCACATCGACACCTTTTAATAGCAGATCAATGTCAACACTAATCAATTCAAGTTCATTCTTTTGAGCAGCAACAAAACAGTCTTCCATCACATGTGCCACGCGTACAACCGGATCAATATCCACCATCCGCGCAGCACCCTTAATCGAATGCGATGCACGCATTAATGACTCAAGGTTATCCGTTGCAGAAGGATTCTGCTCTAACACCAGCAGACCATCCGTCAGCAGTAACAGCTGCCCCTCGGCCTCTGTCCTGAAAAGTTCAAGCATTGAGAAACCGCTTAAATCACCACTCATACCAGGCTTCTCTGCAGTGAACTAAACAGTAAATCCTGATCTAACAAGCCAACGTGTCTTTCTTCAAGCTTGAACAGTCCCGCTAAATGCGAATACATAGAATTAGCCGCTGTAGCAGGGACCTCTCGAATACTGTCTTTCCAGATACGGTGCGTTCCAATGATTTCACTCACTGGAAAAACATAATGTTCATTATCTTTTGAAATTATCACTAGGCGCTCAAGAAAACTCTTACGTAATTCGCTAAAAACATACCTTTCACCTTTATCAACAGAAAGCAGTGTCCCCATTGATACCCACAACTTAAGCTCGCCTCGTACGTTCACCAACCCTTTAACAACATTACTTTTAGAATTTGGGATGCCATGCACAGGGCGCATTTCAGAAATTTCCTTGATGGTCTTCGCAGGCAGGCCAAGCCATTCATCACCCAGTCTAAATACCACTATTGAAAGGGTATCATGACTTTTTATAACCCCTTCCTTAGCGAGTAGTGCTGTCCAGTAATCTCTATAATCTTCGGGAATTTTACGCTTTAATAAACTCCTACCCGCACTTGAATACACATCACAATTACGGCAGTGCAACACCTCTTTCAGTTTGGGGCATTTTTCGACGCCTTTACTCCAGACACCAATGGTCGCCCAACAGTTTTCTATGGAATTATTCATAAACCCACCTAAACCAGGTATTCATTACTGGTTCGCCCGTTCTGCACGTCGCCGAAGACTTAGCGCCTCTTCAACACTCCCATTAATTTCAACATGTAACGCAAGATGAATCAGCGCTTCGATATGATTTGGCATTAAATAAATAGCCTTTCTAAACATTGACTCGGCCATACCAGAACGATTTGTGGCATCATATACAACTCCGAGTAGATAAAATGCATCGGCACTACTAAAGTTTATTATCAATTGTTGACAAGTCGCCTCCGCCTCATCTAGACGGCCTTCATCTGCTAAACGATGCGCCTTTGAAATAAGCACCTGTTCATCAAGCTCACCATCAACTTTGCTACCTATACCTATATGATAGTCAGAAAATGGTTTGTTATCTGCTGAATGAACACCTACCGTTTTTTTATTCCCATTCACCGGGTTTAAACTAACACCTGCGTGACTGATAGTTGGCAGTTCCCGATGTTTAGTAGAAAACTTAGAAACCTTCTCATCATAGTTCCCATTAAGCTCAGACAGCTCATATTCGTTTTTTTTAACAAAGGAAAATGAACCACGTATACGTAATGAACGGAACAACTGATTGACATTATTATTGGCCTCCGCGTGCCCGACAAACAACACCCCGTCATCTGCTAGCATGTTGTAAAGTTTACGCACTGCGGTCTGCTGATCTTGACTGTCAAAATAAATTAATAAGTTACGACAAAAAATCACATCATAATGGAGATCAAACTGAGACAGGTCATCTCTGAGTAAATTTCCCTGTTGGAAATTGACACGCCGTCTAATATTACTTTTCAGACGATACCCTTCGCTTACCTTGGTAAAATAATCATCACGAAATGACAGGTCATCACTTCTAAAAGAGTTTGGTCGATAAACACCCTTTTTTGCCTTATCAAGTGATTGCTGGCTAATATCAATCGCATCGATCTCTACACGCTTTTCAGGAAAGCCTATCTTATCCAGCGCCATTGCAATGGTGTAAGGCTCTTCCCCCGTCGAGCAGGGCATACTCAATACTTTAAGTTTTCGATCACTCTCTTCTGAGTCTAACCAGTTATTATTAACATTACTGGTTAATACGTTAAATGGGACGTCGTCTCTAAAAAACCAGGTTTCAGGAATAACCACCGCTTCAACCAAACGTTTCAGTTCGACATCAGAACTAATCAATGCCTGATAATATGCATTTAGATCAGAACAGCCAGAGGCATTCAAACAGTGCTTAACTGCATTTTTAATCGATGCCTCACCGATAGTTTTGACATCCAGTCCAATTTTATCCTTCAGCAATGCCTCTATTTTTCTGTGCATCACTCACCCATCTCAACTTCACTACCATATAGAATGTCACGATCACGACTAGAGACAAGCTGATCAACGGCTATCCACTGAATAATACCACGCGCGTCCGTCATGATTTTTGAGACGTAATTTTGCTCAGAGGACTGTATCGCCGCCTGCCGAAAGCCACTCTCTTCAAGCACAATCGTTTCAATAGCATTTTCTGCAATCACTCCAAGTAGGTGATCCAATCCTTCACCGCCAGCATTATATTTAACGATTAATATTCTGGTACTCATAAACGGTTGTGATGAAACGTTTTCTATCAAATACCGCATATCAATCGATGGCACTGGCGCTCCACGGTAATTACACAAACCTGCTATATAATCAGGCGCACTTGAAAAATTGTTTAATTTAACTAGCGGTACGACTTCAAGCACTTTCCTGGCATCAATTACATAACGATCGCCGCCAATATGAAAGAGTAAAAAAAGCATCAGGTATCAATCTTGAACTGTGATACGCCACCCTGAAGACCATGTGCTGCATCATTTAATCTATCAATAGCACTATTAGACTGACGCAACGACTCTACCGTCTGTTGCGATGATTCACTTAGCTGAATCATCGCGTGCTTGATCTGTTCGGCACCTTCAGACTGCATTTGCATGCCTTCATGAACAATCTCGAAGCGCGGCGTGAGTGTCTGCACCTGGTCTATAATTTGCGCCAGTTGCGCCCCTACCTGTCGTACATCCTCAACACTATTTTTAACTTCATTCGAGAATTTCTCAACACTCATAACTCCCGCTGACACAGCTGACTGCATCTCCTGAACCATCTGCTCGATATCAAGTGTGGCCACTGCCGTCTGGTCTGCAAGACGTCTAATTTCAGTTGCAACCACCGCAAAACCAACACCATATTCGCCTGCTTTTTCTGCCTCGATTGCTGCATTTAATGAGAGCAGATTCGTCTGATCCGCAACCTTTGTAATGGTGGTAACCACTGAATTAATATTACCAGCCTTCTCACTCAGGACCTCAAGTTTAGAAGCGATCGCTTTCGATGCATCGACTACAGAGTGCATCGTAGTTTCCATACTCACTAAACCAGTGTGACCACTCGCCGCAGCTTCTGCTGTACCCGATGCAACACCAGCCACTTCATCCATCGTATTTACTAGCTCTTTACCGGTGGCAGAAATCTCAGTGGCAGTGGCAACAATTTCGTTGACTGTCGCCGCCTGTTCACCGACCGTTGCCTCCTGCTGTTTTGCAGAGGCTGCTATTTCTGTCGATGACGATGTCACCTGTATGCCAGACTGTTGCACCTGTGATACCAGCTTATTCAGACTATTAAGCATGCTCTGAATGCCCTGAGCTAACCTGCCAACGGCATCCTCACCTTGAATATCAATGACACCAGTAAGATCACCCGCGGCTGCACGCTGTACTACGCTCTGCATCACATCTACTTTTTGTTCAAGGTCTTCCATTGCTTCGCGACGCTCTTCCATTAGCTGGCGCAAATTATCAATCATCGATTGTAATCCGGCCCCTAGCGAACCGATTGAATCGTCACCCTGAAATGACACCACACCTGTCAAATCGCCTTCACCCGCACGACTGACCACATCTAATAAAATGTCTACTTTCTGCTTGAGCGCTTCAGCGGCATCATGTTCACGCTGTGCTTGCACTTTCTGCTCTTCATTTGAAGTATCAACATTATCAGCCATCATATTCAATGATGAACCCAGCCGTCCTATCTCGTCATGTGACATTAACTGAACACGTGCCGAGCTATCACCATTGGCCCGCTTTGTTACCATATCCATCAATTTCATGAGTGGCTTTGAGAGCCATTTTCCAAGCAGAAAATTTGCTAATAACAACCCAGCAAGCAACAAAAACAGGTTGGCTAGCACCTGATTTCTGAGATCTTGTGCAATCATCTCATCCATATGCTGTAGTGAATAACTTACTCGAACCACACCATTGACTGAATTTTCTGGCACATTGTGGCAGGCAAGACAGTTGACATCGCCCTCATTCTTTGCCTCCGTCGCCCGGAATGGTGTTAGTACCGTTACCACACGTCCTTTCAGGCCGCGATTAAATTCCTCGCCGCGCTGATATTCAATGATCTGCTCACCCTGTAACGCACGTCTGTCCCATTCATCAACAGGTGCCTCTTCTGGAAAACCTGGACCATACTGCTGTATAACGGGTTCACCACGAATCACACGCGCATCGACAACGTTATTACGCTTGAGAATTTTATTTCGCAGGATGCTGCGTTGATCCATGGTACTGGTCAACATCATGGTGTTGAGACTATCAAAATAGAATGTTGCCAGGTCTTGTGCGCGTTCTTCCGCATCTTCTTGCGCACGTTGCTTCTCAACATAAACCGTATAGCCAGTCACCATGCTGATTACAAATACAAAGATGAAGGCAACGGTTAGATTGATCTTCACCCTCACGGACAGCTGACCAAACAACGAACCATTCTCTTGCGACGCCATAAGGAACCCTCAAACTATTCTAGAATTATCGATTAATTAGCATTATCCCGACTCTGTTTTATATCCCAGAGCCGTCAGGTAATGCTACGGCTGAATAATTCAGAACTTTAGCAAAGGACTACGTCAATATAGTAAAACCAACAAATGAAAAGTAACTTAGAAAACCCGGCCAATAGAAAGACTTAACGCATCCATACTGCTTTTAGGTTGATGAACAAGAAAATCGCCAGTAGACACTGCATGGGACTTTGAAAAACGGAAGCTATCATAAACAAAAACAATAAATGTGCCTTTATCCAACCCCTGCCAATCCATAAGCTGGAATCGATAACTAAAAAAAACTGAAGGCTCTTTGCCTGGGTCAAGCTCGACGGAAGGAACATCAAGGGTCTCTTTTGTGAATACGGGATATTTCACCCCCAGGCGCCACAAACTTTTCCAGAATTCTGCCCTATGCTGCCCCCCCAGCGAAAATCGAGTGAAAGCAATCTTATAATCCTCCACCAGCCCTCCAACACTATTGCCCTGTGAATTCACACCATTTCCAATATCCCTGGTCCAGCTATCGATACCGATGCCCACTAAAAAATCAACTGATTGACCCAATGGAGAATTTACTAACCGGTAACCACCCCAAGCTTCCCCAGTGACGCCAGTATAATCCACATCAGCCGCACTAAAATGACCGCCAGGCTGACTTTGCCCATCATACTCAACATCACCACCATAGAGGGAGCCGTCTATGCGATAGATCATCCCACTAGACACTCTCGCCTCATTGTTATGGGAAAATCTAATACGTGCACGCGGCCCTTGCTCAGTCAACAGGCGTGTATCGCTACTATTAAACTCCTGCCAACGAAATAGCTCGAGCCCCAGGCTCACCTCGGTGAGCCCATCGTCAAACAATCGCTCACGCTCGAGTGCGGCCTGACCACCTTGCGCGGCTGCCTGTGGCGGGCACAAAATAAGAACCCCCACAGCCGCCAATGCGGTAAGGAATAATCTTTTCATTATTATTAATACCTTATGATTGCGCAACGAGACTGCTTTTCTTATGAAGCAGCGCCTAATCAAACCTGCATGCTGCTTAAATCAAAACGCTTTCAACAACACCACAATACTCGTCAACATAATAGCACTGTAATGATGTAAAAGTTAAACGGGCATAAGGATACGCGTGTTACAGATATTAACACTCGTCAAAGGATGGCCATTTAAGGGCCGATTGAAACTCAGTGATTACTCAAAATACAGAAAGGTGTTTTAATCTTTACTCATCATCAACCAGCCGAAAGTCGATGCCTGAAAAATCGCCAGAAGAGTCCCACTCGTTGCCCCATTTATCGGCGGCAATATCATCGTTTGAAAACTCATCTTCCAAATCTACATCAATACCTTTTGGGCCACTCATAACAAACCCCCTTTTACCAGATGTTGTCTAATCTTACGACACGTTATCGGTACCTCAAAGATCTAATTTCTGAGACCGTGGCTGTGTAATAATTATATCGGCAGGTAAAAAAAAGACTTGATATTGTAAGGGGACTTATAGCCACCCAGAGACCATTAAAAATGGAACTCTGCTCATGTGGAGGTACTAAACCGTGGCACTATAAACGCAGTGATAGTCCTTAGCAATACAGTAGGCTAGCCACTCAGAAAAGAAGACATTGACTCTTCTTTTCTCAATCGGATAACGAACTTTATTATTGGGATAGGTATAGATGCGCGCAAAACCGGTTTTATTTTGATACGTAAGCACCTCTGCCATCCGCGCATCATTGTAAACGCGAATCTTCAGGTACATATCCGGCACCACCTTATTGTCATCAAGGGTGTGTAGAAAGGCCACTGTCAGCGTATATTTACTGCGTTCAAGCACCTCCATATGCAAATCAGGCAACGCTTCAGTGCTTGAGAGTACCGCTGCATCTGCACCCAGATCGGGTAGCAGTCGATGGAGCGCCCGGTAGTTCTCCTCATAAACACTCATCAATGGCTTATCGTTTAATATCGACATTATTTTTCAACATTTTCTCAACTTACAACATATATCGACCATATCAAAGAACATCTAAATCCTTTATTTCTTTTCTTATCACAACCATTGTCTACGCAAGCGTTCACGATTCAATATTAACCACTGTAAGGCGATGATCGGACTTGCTGATTTAATGCGCCCATTAGTCAAGAGCGAGATAGCCTCATCATAGGTAACAACTTTCACCTTGATATCCTCCCCTTCATCCTCAACACCGTGTATGCCCCCCACATTCGTCGTATCAACTCTGCCACAAAAGAGCGCTGTTGATTCGGTCGTGCCGCCGGGGCTGACAAGATAGTTACACACCCGTTCCAGCTGATCGATCTCACAGCCGGCCTCTTCGATGGTTTCTCTCGATGCAACCGCTTCTGCCTGCTCACCTTCCTCAATAATACCTGCGACGATCTCAATCAGCCAGGGGTCTCCCGGAAAGTCCAGCGCACCCACCCGAAACTGTTCTATCAACACCACCTCGTCACGCACCGGGTCATATGGCAATACCGCGACGGCGTGACCGCGCTCGAACAACTCCCTTGTTAACTCATCACTCCATTCTCCATCGTATTTTCGATGCCTTAAACGCAGCCGAGCCATGCTGAAAAACCCCCTATAACAGATCGTTTTCTCAATAATCTCTACCTTCTCTGACGACATTACTCCCCCCCTGCTATCAATCACTGTTATGATAACTGCGCCCAATAATAGCCACGATGAAGCGACACTGCTGAATGAACACACGCAATCAAAACTACCTGTTGCCATTTCTATTCATCACGTTGCTCGCCATTATTGCAGTTTTTTTACTTAAATCTAAGCACGACGAAACTAACCGAGCAATCTTTACGACAAGCTGGCAAAGCGCAACACCGTTTATTACGCCTCGACGTGCGCTGGCTGCTGCCGCATACAATAATCATCTCTACATACTCGGTGGTATCGACGAACACAATCGATACGTACATGCAGTTGAATACACAAAAATTGATGCCGATGGCCAACTGGAAAAATGGCAGACAACCTCGCGTCTTAACGAGGGACGATTTTATCTTGCTGCCGCCGCCATTAACGGTTATCTCTACGCAATCGGCGGCGCTCGAGGGGAGTTAGGCGAAAACAACACCCCTGTTGCTACCGTCGAAAAAGCGAAAATCAATGCCGATGGCTCGCTCGGAATATGGGAGTTTGCACAAACGCTGACAACTCCACGCCGTGCGCTCACCGTCAATCAACGAAACAATCAGATCTACGCATTAGGTGGATATAACGGTATTTTTTTACATTCCATCGAATACACCTCGGTCAAAGCTGATGGCACACTCACCCCTTGGCAGCTCTCTACCGAGCAATCTAAAGTGGACCGCTACATCCACTCCTCAGCGCTGGCAAATGACAACCTATATCTACTGGCTGGTCATATGAGAAATGACCAGACCGTAAGCTATGGCGATGTCGAGCTAAGCCAGCTCACTGACAGCGGCAATCTATCACCCTGGCACATCGAAGCCACAACACTGCTCACACCCCGTTTTATTGCCGCAGCATTTTCATTAGGGGACTATCTCTATATTCTTGCCGGGCATGATGGGGCAAGGAGACTCAACACCGTTGAATTTGCGCCGCTGGATGACAAAGGACATGTTGGCAGCTGGCAACACACTGCACCACTCGTCATACCAAGAAGTGGTACCGCCGCGGTGGTCTATCACAATAAGGTTTATGTACTCGGTGGGATTAGTCAAAACGGGGTGCTAAACAGCGTTGAGGTCGCCACTCAGGCCGCTGATGGGAACCTCGGGCATTTCTCAGAAATCACACATTAAATTATCAGCGGTATTATTGATCACCCTCGGAGGCGTTTTCACCTTTCTCTTTTTGCGCTTTTTCGAGCGCCAGGCGATCTTCTTTTTCTTCGGCTTCACGAATTTTCTGATTACGCATATCATCCCGCGCCAGAAAAATTAGAAAACCGACTACAATCGCTATCGCAGCAATCTGTAAACTTATCGCTAACATCTTAACCCCTTGCTTATCTTGTGCTGTTCATCAGAACAACCTTAAAACACACGATACACGAGAGACCAGGTATTTTCTAATATTTATACCGATTGTTAGTGGCTAAAAACAGCATCCATTACGCGTTAAATAGTTTCATTGATACCTAATCGAAGTGGATTTTGCGTACGATCTGGTTCAAGATGCGATATATCTTTATGCCGACGCAGCTGAAAACGACGCTCACGATTGCTGCGTGTATCAAGTAAGCACGCGAGTTCATGCTGTCGACGATCATTATGACGGCGATCCAGTGAACGCTGCTTGCGCCTTTCAGTGGTGACTGCGGGTACCGCTTTCGACTTTGTCTTATCTGCTGGACGATGGGTAATAGGTTCAACGGCCTGAATGGTATCTGTATCAGACACTAGCAACGCCTTATTGCGATGCGTTCCAACATCATCGGGACGAATATATTGCGGGTCAAACATCAACATGGCGTAATTACCTCTCAGGTCAGAGTACGCAAATTATAACATGACAACGCCATTCAGCTAATCCACCATAAAAATAATAACTACTTTTATTTCAATAGGATAACTCACACTATCGACCTGCTACATCATGGTGCCTCAGCCACGAGTACAGCCCGTTTGGGTGCCGGTAATCCTTCAGCGGTCAAACTTCTATCATCTGGATCGAGAAAATCAGGCAGCGAATCAAACGACATCCACGGCGTGCTGCGCTGCTCATCCCCCGTCGTCGTTGCCACATCGACCAAGCGAATATTGCTGAACCCACAGCGCCGCAACCACTGTTCCAAAGCCAGTGGCGATGGAATAAACCAGACATTCCGCATTTTGGCGTAGCGACCCTGAGGCACCAGCACCGTGTCCTGGTCACCATCAACCACCAGTGTCTCCAGCACCAGTTCTCCCCCTGAACGTAACAACGCGCGCAATGCATAGAGATGGTCGATCGGTGAGCGGCGGTGATATAGCACTCCCATCGAAAAGAGCGTATCAAAACCAGACAGTTTATGCGGCAGCTGTTCAACGCCCAGCGGCAATACATAAGCCGGTACCTGCGGCATATATTGCGCCAATGCCTGATACTGCATCACAAACAGCATTGTCGGGTCGATACCGGCCACCAGGGCCGCCCCTTCGCCCGCCATGCGCCATGCGTGATAACCGTTGCCGCAACCGACATCGAGCACGTAACGCCCCTTTAACGGGGTGATATAAGGCTGAAGCCTCGTCCACTTCCAGTCAGAACGCCACTCGGTATCAATATCGATCCCAAACACCGAATACGGGCCTTTTCGCCACGGGTGCAGGATGCGTAATTGACGTTCAATTTCGAGCGCCATCGCCACATCAACATCTGCAGCTTTGCCAATGCTCACGCTACTCGCACATAGATCAATCGACGAAGGGTTAATGTTCGGCAACGCATCCACAGCACCTTGCCATTTAGCCAGATCACCGTGCCCCCGTTCAAAGGCGGCAGCCACCGACGACGGCAAGGTCTCAAGCCAGCCTTCAAGCGGAGAGCCTTCAAGCCGCTCGTAAAGCGTCGAATAAATGTTCATTTCACTGCGATAAACGAGACAAAATTAAGGCATTGAAACCACTGGCGCACTGCGCTAAAACCGACCTCTCGTAGACGCGCCTCATGTGTTTCTCGTGTCTCCGGAATCAAAACGTTTTCCAACGCAGCGCGTTTCTGACTCACTTCAAGATCACTATAGCCATTTGCCTTTTTGAATGCGTGATGCATCTCTGTAAAAAATACCCCTGCTTGCTCGTCGGCAAACGCCAGTTTTTCAGATAACACCAACACACTACCGGGCAACATGCCGACATAAATATTTTCAAGTACCGCTTTACGCTGTGCTGGATCCACGAACTGTAATGTCAGGTTCAACACCACCACTGAAGCGCCTGTGATTGGCACTTCCTGAAGATCGGCACAAACAAACTTAACGGGGACATTCCCATCATC
>CALZIG010000287.1 GCA_945787585.1 uncultured Gammaproteobacteria bacterium
AGATGTCGTAGCGAGTTGCTGATAAGCGTCGTCCATTGAGATTGCGTGCTGCATTTCAATGCTATTGTTTTCACTGGGATGCTTATAACGAAGCTTAAGGAATCCTATCTCACTCTCAAATTCCGAAGTGTTCCTCTGAATCACACCATAACGCTGTTCGTCTTTTAACGTGACTTCATAAATTGCGGTGACAGTATGCCCGGCCCCCACATCGCCTGCATCGATACGGTCATTTTTAAAATCTTCAGTGCTCAGCATACGGTTTTCATAACCAATCAAACGATAGCTGTTAACAATCTCGGGGTTAAACTCAATCTGAATTTTAGTGTCGCGTGCGATCGTATTGAGTGTGCTGCCCATTTCCTGTACTAATACTTTTTGTGCCTCCTGGAGTGTATCGATATAGGCGGCATTACCGTCGCCAGCGTTTGAGATACTTTCCAGCATCTGATCATTGTAGTTACCCATGCCAAAGCCAAGAATAGTGAGCCCAACCCCTGAGCGCTTTTTCTCGTTGATCAGCTGTTTTAATGCCTCGGTACTCGAAGGGCCCACGTTAAAATCACCATCAGTTGCAAGGATGACCCGGTTGATACCATTTTCATTAAAGTGTTGTTGTGCAATCGCATATGCCAGCTCAATTCCGGCGCCACCATTGGTTGAACCTCCCGCACGTAAACGCTCCATTGCATCGATAATCTCATGTCGCCTGTTACCGGGCGTTGATTCAAGGACTACGCCAGATGCCCCGGCATAGACAACGATGGCCACACGATCCTGCGGCGTTAGCTGATTCACCAGCAGTCGCAATGATTTTTTAAGTAAGCCCAGTTTATTGGATGAATTCATCGAACCGGAGACATCCAGCAGAAAGACAAGATTGCGTGGCTGTATTTCCATGGCAGAAGGCTCGTACCCTTTGACCCCAACGTGAAGGAGATATGAACCGCTGTTCCACGGCGTGGGGCCTATTTCGGTGGTGATGTTGAAAGGTGTCGTTTCATTCGTGGGTGATGCGTAATTGTAGTCAAAATAGTTCACCATTTCTTCAACGCGCACTGCATCTACTGGCGGCAGACTGCCGCCATTTATAAAACGCCGTACATTTGCATAGGCAGCGGTGTCGACATCGATACTGAAGGTGCTGATCGGTTGATCTGCTACTTGTGTCTGACGGTTCTCATTAATGGTGCTGTACTGCTCACCGGGTGCGATGGCGATAGCCGGGTAGACCATTTCGGTTTTAGTTCTTGATGCTCTGGGCTCAGATTGCATGACGCTAGCGCTATCCATATCGTGTAACGTGTAAGCCTCCTTCTCTGCAACTGGTCGCTTAGTGCTGGGGGAAGCAGGGGAGTGCGCTGTATTTGCACAGGCCGTTAATAGTATGGTGGCCAGCGCTGTTGCAACCAGGCCATTGTTTTTATTGATTGGGTTCATTGTTCACCTCTACGTTTGTGATCGTTAGAGGGGATTTTAGAGCGCGAAAAGAGATGGCCGTTAGGCAAGATGTAGCATAAAATGGGCTTCTCACTCGAAAGATAATATGCTAACGGCATGACCAGCGTATACAACAAGATTCACCGTTTGAAACAGCAATCAGGCTGGACATGGGACCATTTCCTCACTGAAATCGAAAAACGCTCACCTGCTGGCCTTGATGAAAAAACGCTCTATAGCCACTACCGCGAGCCTCATAAAAAACCTAATAGCCATGTTGGTAAGGTAATCGCTCAACTTCACGATAATTACTTTCCAGATCCGTTCCCTGAAGAGCTGAATCGTTTGATGCGGCTCTATAACCATTTAACTGCGTGCAAAAAACACCTCGCCAGAGATAAAGACATTGAGGATCTTGAGTTCTTTTTACAGCAACAGCACCAGCGAGAAAATGAGCCACTGCGATTGGCTCGTCTGAATTGGTTACTGGGGAATATTGAGTTTGATCGTATTCCACTTTATCGAGACAATGGCATGCGTGATCAATTAGCCGAGTGCAAACAGCAGGCGATCAATTATTATCAGCAAAGTGTTGCGGCAATCGAACAGCATAATCAGTTAACACCGAGTAATCCGGTCGGCGCTAGTCATCTTTACAAGGCGTGTCATAATATCCTGGCCTGTTATCTGAATGCAGTACCACAGACTGAACGCAGTGAAGATGAGCAAACGATAGCGTATCTCAGGACCTCGAACTATATCGCCAATAGTAAACAGACGCTGATCGCTGAACCGTTTCAGTGGACCATTGCACGCAATGGTTTACGCTTTAGTTCACTATTAGAAAATAGCGATGACATTAAATATTTTATTACCGCGCTGGCCACTATCAGCAAACGTTTTTTAGACCTTAACTATGAACCATTAAACCACACTGCCATGGGTACGAGTGAAGACTTCCGCTGGGCGATCGATAATGTTTTAACAGCAGACTATCTTGCCTCAATTGGTGCAAGTTTAAAGAATAAGAAAAAAGGATGACTATTATATGAAATCTATCAAAGCATTAAGCTGGCTTCCCTTATTATGCCTATTATTGCTAATCGGTGGCTGTGCAAATGCACCCTCTGAAAGTATCGATAAAAGTGTTACGACGCAACAATCGACCGCTCAGGAATTAGGCAGAAGTGAGCCAGAAAAAGAACAGCATCCAGTTTTACTTGACGAGATGTCTGATACGGAATCAGATAGTGCGGCTGCACCAGCCTCTAT
>CALZIG010000288.1 GCA_945787585.1 uncultured Gammaproteobacteria bacterium
ACCATCGACACACAATGATAATGAAAGTTGGAGCTAACCGTTTAGAGGTTATTTAGGCAATGCTTTGGGTACAGCATTAGCGGCTTAAACACAGGTTTTGTGTTTTCACACACTCTGGGCCGATATCAGCCATCCGGGCTAAGGGCGTTAATGCTTAATCCATCAAAAAATATCACGCTGATAATAATGCTACTCAAAGTTATGAACTACAGAGTCTGACTAAATTCTGCACCCTCGGTCAGAGCTAAATAGATACGCCTGATACCTTGTAAAGTAGGCGAGCTGGAAGTGAGTCTTGAGTTACAATATATTCGCCATGATTTTGTTTAAAAGGATAACCAGTCAACAGATGATGAACCCTGAGCAGTGAAGCGATCATATGAGTACTAATATTATCGATCAGCTCGACCCGGGCTGGAAAGCACATTTTGAGCATGAACTTTCTCAGGATTACATGCTTCAGTTACGTGCGTTCCTGAAAGCTGAAATACAAAAAGGAGCGGTGGTCTACCCGCCAAAAGACCAGTGGTTTAATGCTTTTTTATATACCCCTTTTGAAAATATTAAAGTGGTGATCGTGGGGCAAGACCCTTATCACGGAGAAGGGCAGGCGCACGGTTTGAGTTTTAGTGTGCCGGATGGCGTTAAAATTCCCCCTTCATTGCAGAATATCTACAAAGAGCTTAATCGTGACCTGGGGATTAAGAGGCCCACGTCCGGTAATCTGGAGGCCTGGGCCAAACAAGGGGTGTTGTTATTAAACGCCTCGTTAACGGTGCGCGCGGCAGAGGCGAATAGCCATAGCAAACAGGGGTGGCTCCAGTTTACCAACGCCTGCATCCAGTATATTAATGAACATAAAGAAGGGGTGGTATTTCTGGCATGGGGGCGCTTTGCGCATGATGTCTGTGCTGTGGTCGATACCACTAAACACTGTGTGATTAAAACCTCGCACCCAAGTCCATTAGGGGCAACTAAATCGGGTAAGCATTTTACCGCGTTTTTGGGGTCGGGCTGTTTTTCATTGGCTAACGAATACCTGACGAGTCACAACAGACAACCGATTGACTGGTCACTCGATAAATCTGGCTGAATGAAGCAGCCGCGCTTGTTACAGAACAGAAACCCCAGCCTTCTCCAGCATCCGCGTTAACCGAATCAACGGCAGGCCGATCAAAGCCGTTGGATCTTCACCTTCAAGCTTTTCAAACAGCGTGATCCCCAACCCCTCAGATTTGAATGAACCGGCGCAGTGGTAAGGTTGCTCACGCTGAAGGTAGGCTTCAATCATCGTATCGTTCAAGGTTCGAAATACAACGTCAAAAGGCACCACTTCAACTTGGTGTTGGCCATCGCGGCTATCCAGCAGGCACAGGCTGGTGAGAAAAGAGACTCGTTTACCCGACGCGGCCTGTAACTGTGCGCTCGCGCGCGCGTGATTGCCGGGCTTGCCGAGGATCTGACCATCGATGATCGCGACCTGATCGGAACCAATAATAAGTGCATTCGGATGATCTTTTGCCACTTCGCTCGCCTTCAATAGCGCGAGGCGGGCGACCAATGCCTCAGGAGATTCACCCGATATGGCCGTTTCATCGACCTCAGGTGAGAGGGCGTCAAAATTAAGTTGGAGGCGTTGCAGCAGCGCCTTTCTGAATGGCGAGCTAGAGGCCAAAATGATTTTGGGTGTACTGTTCAGGTTATTCATCTATATTTTTCATGGGGTTATCGTCGATATCTGCGAATCTGGTGTTAGTGGTTACGGCTCCACTTACGCCGTAGAGGCAAGCAGTGAAAGGTGCTTTGAGTGGGGCTAACTATGTGAATTTTGTTAATAGTTTTTGACAGTTAGCGCATCTCACCCTAAAATTGCGGGTTTATGCCGACCCGTTTACTAGAATATATAAAGCCGCTCAGTTTATGTGATCGTGGAGAACATCTCCAGGGCTTGATGCCGTTGACTGGGATGGCACGTTTAGCGGACGTATTGTGCCACCAAAATGGTGAGGTCGAAATAGACCTGGCGTTTGATATTGATGCGCAAGGGACCAAGTTTTTAAAGGGTCACTTGAAGGCGTGTCTCGCGCTGGAATGCCAGCGCTGTATGAAAGCGGTTGAAACCGTTATCGAAACCGACATATCGCTAGGTTTTGTGGATACGGAAACAGTGGGCAAAGCGCTGTCGAGTGAATACGAGCCGTATATTTTGTCGGAGCCGACGGTGATTTTGCGTGAGCTGGTAGAAGATGAGCTGATTTTGGCGCTCCCCATTGTCGCATTTCATGCAGAAGATGAATGCGAAGTGAAGATACAACAACACCAGCCGGAAGAGGATATTCCACCTCCGGTTGAAACAAAAAAGCCCAACCCGTTTAACGCGTTGGCCGCATTGAAAAAGGCAAAATCTGATGATTGAGCTTATTTTAAACGAAGATGTTAAGGATGTAGTGTGGCCCAATTAAAATGGGTTGTGGCAAGTTTAAGCGTAAATTTTTAGTTTTAAGGAGTAGTTAGCATGGCTGTACAAAAGAGCAAAAAATCAACTTCAAGACGTGGCATGCGTCGTTCACACGATGCACTTACCGCAAAGACCCTGTCAGTCGATAGCAACTCGGGTGAAACTCACCTGCGTCATCATGTCACCGCTGATGGTTATTACAAAGGCAACAAAGTCGTCGAGAGCAAAGGCGAATAGACCTTGGGTCAAACCATTGCGCTGGATGCGATGGGGGGCGATCACGGCCCTGTCGTGATCATTCCCGCTGCACTTAACGCACTCAAGAAACATAGTGAGCTCAAACTCATTCTGGTGGGTGACCAGGCTCAGCTCATCGCGGCACTGCAACAGCAGGGCGGCGATGTAGGCGAACGCCTGATGATCCAGCACGCCTCTGAGCAGGTGGCGATGGATGAGTCACCCTCACTGGCGCTGCGCGGTAAAAAAGATTCATCGATGCGCGTTGCGATCAACCTGGTCAAAGAGGGTGTCGCTTCGGCGTGTGTCAGTGCCGGCAATACCGGTGCATTGATGGCAACGGCACGCTTTGTGTTGAAGACATTACCGGGTGTTGATCGGCCCGCCATTATTTCAACCTTGCCGACGATGAAGGGACACACCCATATGCTTGATCTGGGTGCCAATGTTGATTCATCGGCCGAGCATCTGTTTCAGTTCGCACTGATGGGTTCTGTCCTGACCAGTGCGGTCGATAATATTGAGCGTCCGACTGTTGGCCTGCTTAATATCGGCACAGAAGAGATGAAAGGCAATGAGCGTGTCAAAGAGGCCGCGCAATTGTTGCAAGCCAGTAACATTAATTACGTCGGCTTTGTGGAAGGTGATGACATCTTTAAAGGCACCGTCGATGTGGTGGTATGTGATGGTTTTGTCGGTAACGTGGCGTTGAAGACCTGTGAAGGTGTGGCGAAGATGATTAGCCATAAGATGAAAGAGGAATTCATGCGCTCGCCGTTGACCAAGCTGGCGGCGGTCTGTGCCAAACCGGTACTCAATGCGCTTCGCGCGAAGATTGATCCGCGCAACTATAATGGGGCAAGTTTTGTCGGGCTTAATGGGATTGTGGTGAAGAGTCATGGCGGCGCTGATGAACTCTCATTTGAGACCGCCATTCGTGAAGCGATCACCGAAGTTAAAAAAGATGTTCCCCACTTGATTGGCAATCAACTCGAGTCACTACTTACCGAGAGGCGTGCGAGCTGATGTATTCACGTATTACAGGGACAGGCGGTTA
>CALZIG010000289.1 GCA_945787585.1 uncultured Gammaproteobacteria bacterium
GATGTAGATCTGCCGCGAATCGATGCGGGATGATCAGGGGCGTCAGAATCGTATCGAACAGTTCGGCGAAGAACTGTTTACCATCGCAATGGTGACACTGCACGCCAACAGCATTAATCGCCCCTACGTACACGAGTTATGTGATGAGTTCGTGCGTGGTAGTCGTCAACGTATCCGACACCTGCTCAAAGCACTGCTATATAACGATGATGCGGCTCGCGCCAAAATCGGAAAAAAAGGCATCGAAGGGGATTATCACGATCTCAGCAGTGGGATTATCAAACGCGGCCTTGATGACTACCCCAAAACACCTTACAAAGAGGATTAAAGCCCACGGTGACTGGCATTGACCTGTGTACCAAATTGATCAAAATGAGTCTCCACTGAAGCAGCTTCACACTATCAATGTATGGCGTATATGGCCGATATAGTAATAATGCATATGATTTTATTAATGTTTTAATTAAGTCAATTTTAAGACGTTGAAATAAGTATGATGATACAGGCAGTCTATTTTGATCAACATATAAAAACGGCGTGTTAAATAATAGCCAGACTGCAACGACACGTGCATTATCGACAGCAACATTGATAGAAAACCTTCGACGGAATGGCGGCCAGATGATCGGCCAAAGGAGCCAGTATGACGAATGAAGATAAAAAATGTGTCGCCCAATTTGAAATCCACTACACCCAGTTATTAAATCAACAGGGCGAGCTCGTTGGCGCACTGCCTGAATTTGCGGCCTCTGCCGAGGCACTGATAGCACTCTATCGCACCATGGTGCAGACACGCACCTTTGACACCCAGGCCATAGCGTTGCAACGCACCGGCAAGTTGGGCACCTATTCATCATCAATTGGTCAGGAAGCGGTTTCTGTTGGCATCGGTAGTGCGATGCGTTTCGAAGATGTCCTGCTGCCTACTTACCGTGAGTATGGCGCGCAGTTTCAGCGCGGTGTTGAGATGAGTGAAATCCTACGTTATTGGGGCGGCGACGAACGTGGCATGGCCTATCATGCTCAACCGCACGACAAGGCGATCACCGTACCGATCGCCACCCATGTGCCGCAGTGTGCCGGCATCGCCTATGCGATGAAGCTACGCAAGCAACCACGCGTTGCAGTGTGCGTACTCGGCGATGGCGCCACATCAAAAGGTGACTTTTACGAAGGAATCAATGTTGCCGGTGCATGGCACCTGCCGATGGTGATCGTCGTGACCAATAATCAGTGGGCCATTTCAGTCCCGCGTGAGGTACAGACTCACGCACAGACGCTGGCACAGAAAGCGATTGCTGCGGGCATTCCCGGCGAACAGGTCGATGGCAACGATGTGATCGCGATGCGTCATGTGATGGCTAACGCAGTAGAAAAGGCACGCACGGGCGGCGGCCCTACCTTGATCGAAGCCATTACCTTTCGCATGCACGACCACACCACGGCCGATGATGCCAGCCGCTATCGCAAACAGGCGGTGGTCGATCAACACAAGTTACTCGACCCCATTGATCGCTTGCGCAAATACCTCATCCAGCATCACGACTGGGATGATGCAAAAGAGACGGCGTTACTTGAAGCCTGCACGATTGAAGTTGAAGCAGCCGTCCGCAGTTATCTCGACACCCCACCCGCACCACCAGAAAGCATGTTCGATTATCTCTACGAAACCCTGCCCGATGCACTGCAACCACAGCGCGATGAAGTTGAGAGTCTCGGAAAACTAAAGCGAGGGGGCGATCATAATGGCTGAAATTACGATCATCGAAGCGGTGAACCTTGCGATGGCCCGCGCACTTGAAAACAATCCTGACGTCGTTGTCTTCGGCGAAGATGTCGGTGTCAACGGTGGTGTTTTTCGCGCCACCGATGGACTACAACAACGTTACGGTGCAAATCGCGTGCTCGATACCCCGCTCGCTGAGGCATTGATCGCCGGCATGGCGATCGGCATGGCAGCAGAAGGACTGCGGCCCGTGGCCGAGATTCAGTTCATGGGATTCATCTACCCCACCATTGAACAGATGATCTGCCACGCCACCCGCCTGCGCAACCGTACCCGTGGTCGCATCACCTGCCCAATGGTATTGCGTGCGCCATACGGCGGTGGCATCCACGCACCCGAACACCATTCCGAAAGTACCGAGGCGATCTTCGCTCATATGCCGGGGCTACGCGTGGTGATCCCATCGTCCCCCCTGCGCGCCTATGGTCTACTACTTGCCGCCATTCAAGATCCGGACCCAGTGGTCTTCCTTGAGCCTAAACGGATCTATCGCATGATGAAACAGGAAGTGCCCGACGATGGCGAAGCGCTACCGCTTGATGTCTGCTTTCAACTGCGCGACGGTACCGATGTTACGCTCGTGACGTGGGGCGCGATGATACACGAGACACTCCAGGCAGCCGACCAGCTCGAAGCCGAAGGGATCAGTTGTGATGTCATTGATGTGGCCACGATCAAACCACTCGACATGGCGACAATCCTCAACTCTGTTGCCAAAACCGGTCGCTGCGTTATCGTTCACGAAGCCGCTCGCACCTGTGGCGTGGGTGCAGAGATTGCTGCACAATTGGCTGAATACGGTCTACTGAGCCTCTTTGCACCGGTGCAACGCGTCACCGGTTATGACACGATCATGCCAATGTTCAAGCTCGAAAACGACTACATGCCATCAACCGAACGCATTATTACGGCAGTGAAAAAGACGCTGGAGGAAGCATGAATATTTTCAAGCTACCCGACCTGGGTGAAGGACTACAGGAGGCCGAGATCGTAGAATGGCACGTCAAAGAAGGTGACACGGTCAAACTTGATCAAGCGCTGCTCTCTGTCGAAACTGCTAAAGCGATTGTTGATATCCCCTCGCCACACAATGGCGTCATCCATAAACTCTATGTCAGTGCGGGCGATATTCCACAGGTCGGCGATCCACTCGTCGAATTCGAACTCACGGATAATGATGCAAAGCCTGCTGCGTCGCAGCAGGATCAGGGCACTGTGGTCGGTGAAATGGAGAGTGGTAAAGGGGTCATTAATGAGGCGCCGACTGCTATCAATGGTGCCGAAGGCAAAAGCGGCAGCCGCATTAACATCAAGGCAACCCCGGCGGTGCGTGCACTCGCACAACGGATGAAGGTTGATCTATCAATCGTAACCCCATCTGGCAAAGAGGGTGTGATCACCGCGGCCGATGTCCAGCGCGTTGCCAAAATCCTCGAAGAGGCAGGCCCGATGGAACCCCTGCGTGGAGTACGTCGTGCGATGGCCCACATCATGACCCAGGCCCATGCGGAGGTCGCGGATGTCACCATCTGTGATGATGCGGATATCAATGACTGGCCGCTAGGTACGGACACAACCCTGCGCCTGATCCGCGCGATTGCGGTCGCTTGCGAGGCAGAGCCTTCGCTTAACGCGTGGTATGACGGTCACGCCGTGGGCCGCCGTCTGCGTAAACAGATCGACCTTGGCATTGCGGTTGACACCAAAGAAGGGCTCTTTGTCCCGGTACTACGAAACATTGCCGAGCGCGCGCCCGAAGATCTGCGCAGCGCACTTAATCAGGTTAAAAGTGACGTTAAGGCGCGCACCATACCCGCCGAAGAGATGCGCGGTTACACGTTCACACTATCAAATTTTGGGGCCTTTGGTGGCCGTTATGCCGACCCGATAGTCGTGCCGCCGACCGTTGCGATCCTCGGTGCAGGACGTGTCCGTGATGAGGTGATTGCCGTCGACAAGCAGGTCGTCGTGCATACCATGCTGCCACTGTCACTGACCGTCGACCACCGCTGTGTCACCGGAGGTGAAGCGGCACGGTTCCTCGCAGCGGTGATCCAGGATCTTAAAGAAGCACACTAACCATGCAACTGGAACACTAAATGACTGAACACACTTCTGCGGGACAACGTCTGCGCGATGCACTTGAAGTTGAGCAGCCGTTACAGATGGTCGGCACCATCAATGCCTACTGTGCAATGCTGGCAGAACAGGCCCGGTTTCGCGCCATCTACCTCTCCGGCGCGGGTGTCGCCAACGCCTCTCATGGATTGCCAGATTTAGGCATCATCACCCTCGACAACGTGATTGATGATGTGCAACGCATTACTGCTGCCACAGATCTCCCGCTGCTGGTGGATGTCGACACAGGTTTCGATGACATCACCGAAACAGTGGAGCGACTGATTGCCGCCGGAGCTGCCGGGCTGCAGATTGAAGATCAGATCAGTAGCAAGCGCTGTGGTCATCGGCCCAACAAACAGCTGGTCTCCACCGGTGTGATGATGTCACGCATCGATGAGGCCGTTACGGCACGTAATCATTGCGACCCCACTTTTGTCATCATGGCACGCACCGACGCCGTTGCCAGCGAAGGTGAAGTGGCGGCACTACAACGCATGCAGCACTACATTGAAGCAGGTGCCGACATGCTCTTTCCTGAGGCGCTGAGCGAGCTTTCCCAATACCAGCAGATCATTAAAGCCGTCAATATCCCTGTGCTTGCCAACATCACAGAATTTGGTCAGACACCGCTATTTGATATTAACGCGCTACAGAGCGTCGGTGTCGCCATTGCACTCTACCCACTCTCTATTTTCAGGATGATGAGTGCCGCAGCATGGGATGGCTACAGCACGATCCGCAGAGAGGGCACGCAACAACCGCTGGTTGATCGCATGCAGACACGTGATGAACTCTACCAACACCTCGACTATTACCATGATGAAGCGGCGCTCGACAAAGGTAATAAAGATGACAGCAAACAGTAACCGAGGACTCGCAGGCATCTCTGCTGGCACAACCGCCATCTCTACCGTCGAGGCGGAGGGAGACGGCCTCTTTTATCGCGGTTATGACATTCAGGACCTCGCCGAAAAAAGCTGCTTTGAGGCCGTTGCCTATCTGTTAATCTATGGTGAGTTACCGAGTACCCTCGAACTCAATGACTATCGTGAAAAACTACGCTCACTGCGCGAACTACCCGCTGCGTTAAAGTCGATACTGGAACAGTTGCCAGCCACAACCCATCCAATGGATGTGTTGCGCACCGGCTGTTCCGCCCTCGGCTGCATTGAACCGGAAAATGGATCACAGCCACACACCATTGCCGATCGTCTGATGGCCTCATTCGCCTCGATGCTGCTTTACTGGCACCATTTTCATACAGATGGAAAACGTATCGATACGCAGACGGGTGACGACAGCATCGCCGCCCATTTCCTGCACCTGTTACACGATAAAGCACCGGATGAACTCCATTGCCGTGCGATCGACGCCTCATTAATCCTCTATGCAGAACATGAATTCAACGCCTCGACTTTTGCAGCACGTGTCACTACCGCGACACTGTCCGATTTCTATTCAGCGATCACCAGCGCCATCGGCACACTGCGCGGACCACTGCACGGTGGCGCCAATGAGGCCGCAATGGCGCTGATTTCACAGTTCGAAAATCCCGACTCCGCAGAGGCCGGTCTGCTTGAGATGCTGTCAAAAAAACAGCTGATCATGGGATTTGGCCACCGCGTCTATCGTCACTGTGATCCACGTTCACCGATTATCAAACAGTGGTCTAAAAACCTTTCTGAGGCTGCAGGTGATATGTCACTATTTAATATCTCCGAACGGATCGAGAAGGTGATGCAACGCGAAAAAGGGATGTTTCCAAACCTCGATTTCTATAGTGCCTCGGCCTATCACCTGTGCGGCATTCCTACGTTATTCTTTACGCCACTGTTTGTCATCGCGCGAACCAGCGGCTGGGCGGCGCACATCACCGAACAATGCAGTGACAACCGTTTGATCCGGCCCACTGCCGATTATATCGGCCCTGCGCCGCGCGAGTACCCCAACCCATGAGTGAAGTGATCATCCCAGGTGACGATAACCACAGCCCCGCCACTGACCCGTTACTGTTGAATATCGCTAACTATGTTTACGGCGACCTCAGTGCGAGCGACGAGGCGATTGAGACCGCCCGCTACGCACTGTTTGATGCGCTCGGTTGCGGTATCCTCGCGCTGCAAATGGATGAGTGCCGTCAACGACTCGGGCCAATCGTGCCCGGGGCAACACTCACCAATGGCGTTCCGATCCCAGGCACAGATTACCTGCTCGACCCACTCCAGGC
>CALZIG010000290.1 GCA_945787585.1 uncultured Gammaproteobacteria bacterium
AGTTGCAGTAGTGAGTGGCCGGTCATTTCAGAGGGTTGTTCCAGCCCCATTAAATAGAGCATGGTGGGGGCGATGTCTGACAGGCTGCCGTCATCGCTGATGTTGGCATCACGGCCAATATAGAGTAGCGGTACCGGGTTTGAGGTGTGAGCGGTATGCGCCTGTCCGGTGGTATCATCACGTAGCTTTTCGGCATTGCCGTGATCGGCAGTGATCAGTAGCTCTCCGCCTGCGGCAATGATCG
The DNA here is from genome assembly GCA_945787585.1 of uncultured Gammaproteobacteria bacterium. Taxonomy (GTDB): domain Bacteria; phylum Pseudomonadota; class Gammaproteobacteria; order SZUA-140; family SZUA-140; genus SZUA-76. The sequence goes on from CALZIG010000290.1 coordinate 245, forward strand.
CATCGCGCACACGGGCAAGACAGCTGTCGATGGTCTCGATCGCTTTTATGGTCGCGGGAAGATTGCCGGTGTGACCGACCATGTCAGGGTTGGCATAGTTACAGATGATGGCGTCGAACTTGCCGCTGGCGATCGCCTCGACCAGTTTATCGGTGAGTTCAATCGCACTCATTTCGGGTTGCAGATCATAGGTTTTGACTTTGGGTGATTCAATTAAAATACGCTCTTCACCCTCGAAGGCGCGCTCTTCACCGCCGTTAAAGAAAAAGGTGACGTGGGCATATTTTTCAGTTTCAGAGATGCGCAGTTGTTGCAGCCCCTGGTTTGCGATGTACTCCCCAAATACGTTTTTCAGGCGGGTCGGCGGGAATGCGATGCGTGTTTCAAGGTTCTTTTTGTATTCAGTGAGGCTGATATAAGCGCCAAGTTGAGGCCTGTCAACAATGGCAAAGCCGGAGAACTCTTCCTCGGCAAACGCCTGAGAGATTTCCCGTGCCCGGTCTGCACGGAAGTTCATGAAAATTAAGGTGTCACCGGATGTGACACACGCTGCTTCTTCTCCGTTGGGGGTAATCGTGGTGGACTGCACGAATTCGTCACTTTCACCGCGGGCGTAGGCCATCTCCAGTCCTTCGAGCGCGCTCGTGGCCTGAAACGCTGATTTGCCCTGTGTCATCATTTCATAGGCTGCTTGAATGCGGTCCCAGCGATGGTCTCGGTCTAGCGCAAAGAAGCGCCCAATGATGCTAGCAGTGCGCCCAGCGTGGTTGCTTTCGGCAAAGAGCTCGTCAATCTCTGCGAGCCACGGTGATGCGCTTTTTGGCGGGGTATCGCGGCCATCGAGAAAGGCGTGCAGATAGACCTTTTTTGCACCTCGCTTGATGGCCAGCGTCAACGCGGCCTTGATTTGCGATTCGTGGCTATGCACACCGCCATCGGAGAGCAGCCCCATGATGTGCACTGCTTTATCGGTGGAGATGGCCTGGTCGATCGATTCGGTGAGTACTTTATTTTCGAAAAAACTGCCATCTTCAATCGCCTGATCAATGCGCGTGAGTTCCTGATGGACGACGCGACCAGCGCCAAGGTTGAGGTGGCCGACCTCGGAATTGCCCATCTGACCTTTGGGCAGGCCGACTTTATCGCCAGAGCCGTGAATCAGGCTATGAGGGTGTTTGGTCCACATCTGGTCCCAGTTAGGCTTATTTGCCTGCAGTATCGCGTTATTGTCCGCGATATCGCTGACGCCCCATCCATCCATGATGATCAGTGTGACGGGTCGACATCTCGTTGTTTTGGTTGTGGCGTTCATTGTTGAGAGAAGGTCCTTGTCGATTTATTTTGTAAGAAAAACCCTACATAAAATCAAATGGTTATTCTATATAATGATAGATGTCAGGTGGTTGTTTACGTGCCTATCATGTATTTCCTGTTTTTCGATGTTAATTGTCAGAAAATAAATGTTTTATTTATTAAAACCAATAGCTTGACTGTTTAATTGTCGCTCTGGATTTAGCGCGTAGTGTTTAATGATTAAGTGGCAATAAAGCCATAAATCTCCTGAGATGAAAAACGTACAAATTATAACTGGTTAAGAGGGGAACCGCTATGGGGGAGGGGCCGGAGGTAGAACCGCTCAGTGAGCGCGAGTTTACGCAGGCGTCAATGGCGCTTAAAGCGTTATCTCATCCACTGCGGTTAAAAATTCTCTGTTGGCTGGGAGGGCAGGGGCAAGAGGCCTCAGCACTGGAAATTATGGTGGCGATTGGTGCTTCACAAAGTAATGTCTCGCAACATCTCTCAATTTTACGCTCGAAGGGGATCATTGCGGCGCGAAAAGATGGCAATCGTGTGATGTACCGGATTAGTGATCAGCGCATGCTGACGCTTTTTCATAAGATGCGAGAGCTATTCTGCGACGCATAGCTTATTCACTCTGTTTTTGCGATTTGATTAAAATAGTCTGGGCATCTGTTGTACTCAGCCAATATCGCTCATTAAGTTTACATTTCCCCGCTGAAATTCTGATGCAAATAGGCTAGACTGCGTGCCATTACTTTTTCCTGAATTTTCGATGTTATTTGAAAGTCGACCAGCAGATGCTGGCGCAACTCAGTGGTGGTGGCATGCAACAATTTTTTGAATTTACTGTAAACAACTGGTTTCTGTTTTTAGCGCTCGTTATCGTATTGACTCTTCTGGGGATGAATATGATTCGGCCTAAGCTGCTGGGTTTCAAGGAAGTGAAGCCAGCTGAGGTTGTGCAGCTGATTAATAAGGAAGATGCTGTGATACTGGATGTGCGCGATAATAGTGATTTTGAGAAGGGGCATATTCTCAATGCGCATCACATTCCATTTGGTCTGGTTGAAGAACGGCTGCATGAACTGGAAAAATACAAGACAAGCCCTTTGGTTGTTTATTGTGAAGCGGGGCAGCAGTCTGCCCGAGCCGGCGCTATTTTGCAGAAGCAGGGATTTACTTCAGTGTATAAACTTTCGGGTGGACTGTCGGCGTGGAAGAGCGCTAATTTTCCACTCAGCATTGAGTGATAATGGATAACAGGTCTACAGTCAATCTATCAAGCTTAAAATTATAATTTCTAAATTGGTGGTGAACAATGTCGGAAGCAGAAGCAAAAAAAGAACCCACTGCTAGCAGTGAAAAGCAGTTTGTCATACAGAAAGTCTATGTGCGTGATATCTCATTTGAGACGCCAAATTCACCGCATATTTTTCAGGAGAAGTGGGAGCCTGAAACCAACATGCAGTTAGGCAATAAGGCTGTGGTGCTGGCGGAGGGTGTTCACGAAGTTATTCTGTCTGTCACGGTAACGGCTAAAATTGGTGATAAGACTGCTTATTTGGCAGAGGTGCAGCAGTCAGGGATTTTCAACATTAGTGGTTACGGGCAGGATGAACTGGCCGCGATGGTTGGCAGTTATTGCCCCAATATCCTGTTCCCATTTGCACGCGAAACAATCGCTGATCTGGTGACGCGCGGCGGTTTCCCGCAGTTGCTGCTATCACCGGTTAATTTTGATGCGTTGTATCATGAGTATGCACAGCAGCAGAAACGCCAGCAAGAAGGTGGCGAGAGCGAAGTGCAGCATTAAATTATCGTGACCGATAGTAGCGAGTTCTGAAACGAGTGCAGACGCAAGATAGTAGTGAATTGCCACGACCTCTGGCGATATTGGGAGCGGGTTCCTGGGGGAGCGCGCTCGCCACATTAATTGCACGCAATGGATGTGATGTGATTTTGTGGAGCAATGATGCGGCACAGGTTGAGGGGATGCGTGAACAGCGCCGCAATATTGATTTTCTTCCTGAGATCGAATTTCCAGAACAGTTGACCGTTGATGCCGACCTGCAGCAGGTATTGGCGAGGTGTGATGACATTTTAATTGCGGTCCCCAGTGAAGCATTCAGAGCAGTACTTGAAAGCTGTCACCCGCTGTGTACTTCACAGGTTCGTATTGCGTGGGCGACCAAGGGGTTTGACCCTGGCAGTGGCAAGTTGCTGCATCAGGTCGCAAGAGAAGTTTTCGGCACAGCGACACCGTTAGCCGTAATCTCCGGCCCTAGTTTTGCCCATGAAGTTGCAGCCGGATTACCCACCGCAGTAACAGTTGCGTCGAATGACGCGTCGTTTTCTCAAGATCTTGTATCCGCGTTGCACAATGATGTTTTCCGCGCCTATAGCGCTCAAGACATGGTGGGGGTTGAGGTGGGTGGTGCCATCAAAAATGTGCTGGCGATTGCGGCGGGTATTTCGGATGGACTGGGTTTTGGCGCTAACGCACGCGCGGCATTGATTACGCGAGGCCTGGCCGAAATTACGCGCCTGGGTATCACGCTGGGTGGTGAAGCCGAGACCTTTACTGGGCTGGCTGGATTGGGTGACCTGGTACTGACCTGTACTGACAACCAGTCGCGTAATCGTCGTATGGGGCTGGCATTGGCGCAAGGTGAGACACTGGCTGCCGCACTACAGTCGATTGGGCAGGCTGTTGAAGGGGTACAGACGGCACGCGAGGTGAGGCAGTTGGCACGGCGGTGCAATGTAGACATGCCGATTGCCGAGCAAGTCTATAATGTACTGTATGAAAATCTTGCGCCACATGATGCGGTGGTTGCACTGTTTGATCGCGCGCAAAAATCAGAATAGCGTTGTTGTTGGTGGTGGTTGGTTTTTTGATTCTCTCTTCAGTGTAATTTCACACGGCTATATTACGTGGGTATTTCTGGTCAGCCTGACTCATGAGCTAGCGTCATTTTTTTGATGCTTATTTTCTTTTGAACGTTAACTAGCTGATAATAAATATATTATTGGTTTTAATGGTGATATTTTAGATTGACATATGCATGCGCTTTGTGTTTAGAATCATCCCATAAAAATAATAATAAAGATCGATGAGGGTTCGTTTGATTTGAGGGTTCGAGGGTATGGGGGCGGGTGAAATGTCTATTAGCGTACGCAGCTACATGTTGCGATTATTGGTTGGTGTATGGGGTGTGTTGCTGGCCTGCAATGTCCAGGCTGCATTTGAATTTGGCGCTGCCAACGAGGCAACTATTTTCAGTGCCTTTACCATTGACTGTAATCGCGGTGGGCCCGATTCCCGATGTGCATTAGGTGGAAACTCGGATTCATATATAAACACAACGCCTTTTCTTCAGGAGTTGGTCTTTATTGATGGTAATACTTATTACCATTCAGTGGTGGGTGATCCGAACAGTGATTTTCTCCAGGAAGTTTATATCAGGACGGCTGGCTGTTGTTATCCTAACAATAATCCGCTTTCAGCAAGTAATTTTAATGGCGATGGTAATCCAACGCGCGTGGCGATGCGCACGATGGTACAGGATGCAGAGCTAACACAGTGGTTTACCAAAGACCTTCTTGAGTTTAAGCCGTTAATTACGCAATCGATTGAAACGAGTGAATTGCTGCTCAATTTCGAGGCAGATATGAGTGCAATCAATTACAGTACCTTGGCGACGCCGGGTGATGTCGCGATAAATTTGCAGCTGTTACAGGATGCATTTACAGATGCTGGTAATTATGACAGCACGATTATCCCTGATTTCTTCAGTGACAACGCAAATGTCGTGCGGGACGTCACCGCTGGGCGCTACACCTACACCCCAGGTACGGGTAATGGCGGGAGTGCTGGTACTTACATTTATTCGGATGGCGGCGGCTATGTGCAGTACCGGGCGAATGAACACCTTTTTCGTGACCCGGCGTTAAACCCAAATCCAAACAGTCAGGTGGCACCCTAGTTTTGTAGCTGTGGCGTGGCTCGTTTTTGTTGCAAAAATGCCCGGTATTCCGGGCATTTTATTTTGTGAGTGACTCGTATGAAGGCGATGATTTTAGCGGCGGGGCGCGGCGAGCGTATGCGCCCTCTAACGGATGACATACCCAAACCATTGCTGAAAGTGGCTGGGGAGTATCTTATTGCCCATCATATTCGCTCACTGGTCGCGGCGGGCATCTCAGAAATTGTGATCAACCACGCCTGGTTGGGTGCGCAGATCGAGCAGGCCATCGGCGATGGGCAAAGTTACGGTGCTCTGGTTAAATATTCAGCGGAAGGTGACGTTGGGCTTGAGACTGCGGGTGGTATCAAGCGTGCGCTGCCATTATTAGGTAGTGCGCCTTTTATTGTAGTGAACGGGGATGTCTGGACTGACTTTCCGTTTGAGACATTGCCCGAAGCGCTGGACGGGCTGGCACATCTGGTGCTGGTCGATAACCCACCGTTTCATCCGGCGGGCGACTTTGCATTACAGGGCATGAGCGTGCATAGCGAAGGCGCTCAAAAACTGACCTTTAGTGGTATCGGCGTTTATCGAGCCGAGTTGTTTGATGATCTCCCTGACGGAGCCCTTCCGTTGGCGCCGTTGCTGAGGCAGGCAATGGTGGATGGTCGTGTCACTGGCGAACATTATCGCGGTGATTGGGTCGATGTCGGGACGCCGGAGCGCTTTAATGAACTAAATCGTCTGCCCAGTACGAAGCGTACGTGAATGATGCTGCGTAAGTGGTTGTGGGCCCTCGCGACTACGGTGGGTAAATCATCGCAGTAGGAGGGCAGTTGCGTGGGTTTGCGCGTTAAAGGACCGCCTGGTCTTTGCTGCTGACTGTGCTCATGTCTGGTGTTGTTTGAGTGCACTGTAAAGCTTATCCTTGAGATTAAGGCGCTTCACTTTAAGGTCTAGCATGCGATCATCCGTGGTGGGTTGCATCTGCTTTTCCAGCACATGGATGGTCTTATCTGTATTTTCATACTCTTTAAGCAGGTCGGCGAAATCTCCGTCTTGACCTTTGAGTTGGTGAATGGTGGATTGTAACTTAGGGAATTCCTGGGTGAGCTGATGCCGTTCTCCATGCATATATATTCCTCCATATGTTGAGTTCAACGCGTCTTCCATGCCGATTATTTCAGGCGTAAAATTGTCTGTCGCTAAACCACCTTGTCACGACATAATGGTGTGCGTCAACACTGCGGTGTGGATAGTTTTGGCCGAGCATCTGTAATGCTAAAGGATGTTGATGGATTTCAAACGGTTGAAAATAGTGGTCTATAATTTGCTCTCACGGGTATATTTTGGACGCCGCAGGGCTTTCAGCTGAGATGAAAGAGCACTTAAAGAATCAGGCGTTGGCTAATAAATCATTATCGTCATCATCAGAGAGTTCGTATCCCCACTCTTTAATGAGGTGTTCTTCCTGGATGCGCAGTTGATTTTTGCGTGCAAACTGTAAAATGAAACTGAATGCCTCTGGGTCGTTCAGGCTTAATCCGCGTGCCACAATCAGGCAGCGCGCGCCGTTGATGATGCAGGGCTGCACATGTTCAGAGTAACGTAGTTTATGGTCTGGGCCGAAGCTGGCTAGCGCCGAAGAGATACGTTCAACCCAGTCTGATGGGCGGAATTTACGACCGTCCTCGCATACGCCTTCAATGATGATCTGATTGTTCCCAGCGTTATGCGACATCTTGTTCTCTTGCGGTGCGGCAATGGTTTGTGGTGCTATTTAGTCGTATGCCGTTGGGCGTCATTATACCTGTATCGCACCTGAATTGATAAAGTTTAATAGGGGCATGACATATCACTAGTGAATATGTGATGCGGTGAGGGCGTTATTGTTGCTCAGCGAGTGCTGTCCGAATGGCGCGAACACGGCTTGCGTGAATCTCGCTGGCAAGCGTTTCACCGCTGTAGCCCTGCTTGACGACATCTCGGATATTGACTGTGCTTGCGACATCATAAGCAAGCCGAAAGCGCTCCGCTTGTGGATAGGCGCTCTCTTCGTAACCGGTGCGTCCACGTGAGTCCGCTTCGCAGGTGAGTAGAAATTGAGTGAGTCGTTCGGGGCGACGGAAGGCGTCGAGCGACTCCAGCGTTTTTAGCAGTGTGTCCGGGCGTAATTCAGCCGCACGGTGGCAATGGGTGTGATAGCGTGCCGCGAGCAGCGCCAGCTCACGAAAACTTTTTGGGACGCGCAGTCGTTGGCAGAGCGACAGGATCAGCGCCGCGCCGCGCGCTTCATGGCCATGATGACTCGGCCACAGCTCACGTGGTGTATTGCCTTTGCCGAGGTCATGGCATAGTGCTGCGAAGCGTACTTCGGGGTCGTCACTTAATGTTGCGGCACTGTCGAGCACCATCATGGTGTGAATGCCAGTGTCGATCTCTGGGTGATGCTGTGCAGGTTGGGGCACCCCAAACAGGGCATCGACTTCCGGCAGGATGCGCGCCAGAGCGCTGCAATCGCGTAGTGTGGTAAAAAAAGTGGAGGGGCGCGATTCTTTGAGTGCGCGCTCAATTTCGCTCCAGACACGTTCCGGTACTAATGCATCGACTTCGCCTGCTTCGACGATCTGGCGTAACAGCGCCTGTGTTTCATCGGCGATTGAAAAGCCAAGCGGCACCAGGCGCGTAGCAAAGCGCGCCACACGCAGCACCCGTACCGGGTCTTCAACAAATGCGGGTGAAACATGTCTCAGCTGTCGTTGCTGTAGATCTTGCATGCCGTTGAGGGGGTCGACCAGCTCCCCGTCAAGGGTCATCGCCATCGCGTTGATGGTGAGGTCGCGGCGTTGCAGGTCTTGCTCGAGGGTGACATCGGGCGCGGCATGTACCTCAAAGCCTTTATAGCCCGCGGCCGTTTTGCGCTCGGTGCGCGCAAGGGCATATTCTTCTTTTGTCTCGGGGTGCAGGAAGACCGGAAAGTCCTGCCCCACCTGCGTGTAACCGAGTGCCAGCATCGCTGCGGGGGTGGCGCCGACCACCACCCAGTCACGATCCTTGATCGGCAGCCCCAGCAGCTTGTCACGCACCGCGCCGCCGACCATATAAATCTGCATCTTTAGTGGGGCCTTAGCGGTCGCTATTTTTCATCGCGCCCAGCAGAGAGGCGATAGCGATGATACTGGCCGCGTTGATTTTGTTGCATGAGATAACGCGGGACAATGGCCTCGATGGAGCGTGGCGTGATACCGAAGATTTCTGGAAATTTTTCTTTGCTGACGCTATCGACCTGCATTGAGAGGTAATTATCGTAGGTCAGTGGTTTGCCTGGTACCAGGCCCATGATGCGCGCCATCATTTTTGACAGGCCGTTGCCCAGTGGGATCACTTTGCGTTTTATGCCGAGGGTTTTGATGGTGAACTCGACCAGTTGTTGCAGGTTGTAAACACGAGGCCCGCAGAGATCATAGCGTTGACCGAAGGTGGCCTTTTCATCCAGTGATTTGACGATGGCTTCGACCACATCGCCGACATAGACGGGCGCAAAGCGCGCATTAGGGCACGCCAAAGGCAGGTGCAGAATACATTTGAGCAGTGACGCAAAGCGGTTGAACAGATGGTCACCGGGGCCAAAAATCACCGAAGGCCTGAAGCTGGTGACATGAATATGTTCATTGACAGCCATGTGGATGGTGTCCTCGCCTTCCCCTTTACTGGTGAGGTAGCGGCTGGGCGCTTTGCCGGCATAGGCGTTAAGTGCACTCATATGAATGATGCGGTTGATCTTGTTCGCGACACAGGCGTCGATGATCATGCGTGGGAGTTCAACGTGCAGGCGCTCAAAACTCCCCTTCTTATTTTCATTGAGCACCGCGACCAGATTAATGACCGCGCTACAGCCTGCGAGATGCTGATGAAGATTGGAGAGGGTCATGATATCGGTATCGATGACGCTGACACGGGGTAATACCAGCAGTTCACGATAACGCTCACGGTGGCGCGCCAATACGCGCACCTGATAACCGGCCTCAGCCAGTGCGCACACTAAATGATGGCCGACAAAGCCGGTTCCTCCCAGAACGCCGATGATCTTGTTATGTGTGGCTGCAACCTTCGGATACATCTGCCTCTCCCTTTCTACGCAAAAAATCAAATTCTAAATCCCAGTCAAATAGCGCCCACAAAATAAGTACGCTTTTGTAAAGGCGCTATACTCAACGCCAAGATTTTAGCACTCTAATGAAGGGCTGGGCTAATCAATGATTGAGGCACTGTTTTATTATTTGCTGCTGGGGGCGGTGGCGGGGACGTTGGCAGGCATGCTCGGCATCGGCGGTGGTTTGATCATCGTACCAGTGCTCGTCTTTACATTTGAGGCGCAGGGGTTTGATTCCGCGATTATCATGCACCTCGCCCTGGGCACCTCACTGGCGACAATCGTTGTCACATCACTCTCGTCGATCCACACTCACCACCGTCACGGTGCAGTGATATGGCCGATCGTCAGGCGCCTCAGTGGCGGTATTGTCGTGGGGGCGATGTGCGGCGCGCTGCTTGCAGATCAGTTGCCCGGTGACTGGTTACAGACAATTTTTGCGCTGTTTACGCTGTTGGTGGCGGTACAAATGGCGTTTGAACTGCGCCCCGCTGCGACACGTCAGCTGCCTGGGCGGACGGTGCTGGCAGGTGTCGGCGTGGTGATCGGCACGGTCTCTGCCATCGTCGGGATTGGTGGGGGTACCATGACTACGCCATTTTTACTCTGGTGCAATACGGCGGCGCGGAAGGCGATTGCCACATCTGCGGCGTGTGGCCTGCCCATTGCAGTGGCGGGGGCTACGGGTTACTGGATTGCAGGCGCAGATGTTGATATTTTGCCTCCAGGCAGTAGCGGATACCTCTATTGGCCAGCACTGCTGGGGGTGGTAACCACGAGCGTGATATTCGCTGTGCTTGGTGCAAAATTGACCCACCGACTGCCGGTCACGATATTAAAAAAGGGTTTTGCACTGTTACTACTTGCTATTAGCGTACGCTTATTTATGATGGGTGCAGCGGATTAGCCGATAGGGTTGATGTGCCAAGCATCTAAATTATAATGAAATTATCATTATGAGCCGTTATAACTAAAATGAATGTATAGATGTGTTGCGCGATGTTGGATATCATTTATTAAATCTGTAACTTTTGATAAAGCCATTGTGTTTACAGTGGTTTGCTGAATCTCTTTTTTAAAGATAAAAGGTGATTGATGAGAACAGACACGCTCGTCAGTATTGAGGTACTGGGTTCTGTGGTGCCATTCGATAAACTTGAAGCGAATGAACTACAGCAGTTAGTTCAGGATACCTGCTATGAAACGTTGCTCACTGGCGAGACGATTGCGCGCTGTGGTTCTAATGACCCCTGGACCTACTATTTAGCCTCCGGTGAAGTTTCAATGGAAGCGCCGGGGCAGGAAAAGATGGTGGTTACCGCCGGTGATGACAGAGCAAAATTACCGCTTAATTACACCAAGCCTTGCCAGTGGACCATCCGTGCCCGCGATGGTGTCGTGATCTTTCGTATCAGCGATGCAGTTGTTCGAAAGGTGCTGGGCGATGAGCCGGCACCAGACAAAATTGATGACAATGTGCCGCTGGAAGAGTCTGAGTTAATGGCGCAGTTGATGCGGGATATCGAGCGCGACGCCAAATCCAATAAGCTGAAGATTCCGAGTCTGCCAGAAATCGCCCTGCAAGTGCAGGCTGCGGTGAGGCATAAAGGGACTGATGTCTCCGAGGTGGCGCGGATGGTGATGGCGGATCCGCCGCTGGCGGGTCGCCTGATACAGGTGGCCAATAGTCCTATGTATCGCGGTAAAGCCCCCATTACGACTTGCCAGATGGCGATCTCCCGGATGGGCTTGTCGGTGACGCGTGATCTGGTGGTTGGCTGTTCGTTACAGCAGATGTTCGAGAGTGAGTCACCGCTGCTTAAACGTTATATGCAAAAGGCGTGGCAGCATAGTACGCGAGTGGCGGCGTTAGCGGCGGTCATTTCACGTCATGGGCGTGGGGTGGATGAAGACCGCGCAATGTTGGCGGGGCTGGTGCATAACATCGGCGCACTGCCCATTATCAACTATGCAGAGCAATACCCTGAGCTTGTGGAAGATGAAGCGATGCTGGGCAGGGTTATTCGTAAACTGAGTTGTGATGCCGGGGTACAGGTGCTGCGACGCTGGGATTTTGAGTTAGATCTGATTGATGTTGTGCGGGGGGGCTCCGACTGGTATCGAGATGCAGGACCCAGGCCAGATTATTGCGATGTAGTGTTGTTGGCGCAGCTCTATAGTTTTATCGATACCCCGCAGATGGATGATTATCCGACGATCGATGAAGTGCCCGCATTCTCTAAATTTTCACTGGGCCGGCTTGGCCCGAAGATGACACTGCGGGTGCTGGAAACCGCACAGGCCGATATTGACGCGATCGAGCAGATGTTACAGGGGTAACCCTGCTTTGACATAGTGTTTCAGTTTCAGTTTCAGTTTCAGTTTCAGTGCGGTGTCAGGTAGCGCAATGCGGCATCTCAATGGTGTAATATTGGTTTACCGCATCGCTGCGCACGATGGCACAACCTGTTCTGATCCAGATCAGATTACTTCGAAAGGGAGATCTTTCCTTTCTTGCTGGGCTTCTTGAATTTGCCCTCAGTGGTTTTGCCGGTGAATTTTTCTTTGCCAGGCCGCTTCGCGAAAGAGCCCTCTTTTTTACCCGCAAAAGTGCGTTTTTTACCGCCATCCCTTGCCCCGCCTTTACTCCCAAACGCACCATCTTTGGTGACTGAGATGGCCAGCGCCTGCTGGCGTACGCGCGCCTTTTTCAGTAGCTGGAAGACGTCGGCGGGCATATCGGCCGGTAGATCGACCGTGCTGAACTCATCGTAGAGCTTGATGTCGCCAATGTACTGGCTATCAATGTCCGCTTCGTTGGCGATGGCACCGACGATATCACCCGGTGATGCCTCATGCATCTTGCCGACTTCGATACGATAACGCGCCATTGCAACGTCAGGATGTTTCTTCAGGCGACGTGCCTTACCCAGCGAGCCGGGCGAGGTGCGCTTTTCACGGGGTCGGTCATCGGATGAGCGTTCTTTACGCGCAGTCGGTGTGGCCTGTGGTTTAGGCATCAGCGGACGTTCGCGTTGCAACATAAAGGTCAGTGCAGAGGCGATATCCTGTGGGCTGATGTTCTGCTCCTGTTCGATCTGCATCAATACCTCATTAAAAAAGGTGAGATCTTCAGATTCAATCGTATCGAGGATCTGCTGTTTAAATTCAGTGACGCGCTTGTTGCTGACCGCTTCAATAGAGGGCAGCTGCATGCGCTCAATCTTTTTATTAGTGGCGCGTTCAATCGCGTGCAGCATGCGGGTCTCGCGCGGCGCGGCAAATAGAATCGCGGTGCCTTTGCGTCCGGCACGTCCGGTACGGCCGATGCGATGGACGTAGGCCTCTGTGTCATATGGGATATCATAGTTGATGACGTGGCTAATACGGGGCACATCGAGACCGCGTGCGGCGACATCTGTGGCGACGATAATATCGATCGTCTTGTTTTTCAGTTGATTGACGGTGCGTTCACGCAGTGCCTGGGTTACGTCTCCACTGAGTGCTGCGCTGGCATAGCCGCGTGCCTCCAGTTTCTGAGAGAGTTCTGCGGTCGAGTTTTTGGTCCGTACAAAAATGATGGCGGCATCGAATTCCTCGACCTCAAGAATGCGCGTCAATGCGTCGAGTTTGTGCAGGCCGCTGACTTGCCAGTATTTCTGTTCGATGGTATCGACCGTGGTGGACTCTGATTTTATCTTCACCATTTTAGGGTTTTTCAGATAGCGATTGGCGACCTTGCGAATCACGTCTGGCATCGTGGCTGAGAAGAGCGCGATCTGACGCGTGTCGGGTGTCTGTTCCAGAATCCACTCGACATCATCGATAAAGCCCATCTTCAGCATCTCGTCTGCTTCATCGAGTACCAGTGATTTCAGTCCTGCCAGTGATAGTGTTTTGCGTCGCAGGTGATCCATCACTCGGCCGGGTGTGCCCACCACGACATGTGTGCCACGTTTTAGCTGACGTAATTGTGTGTCCATCCCCTGACCGCCGTAAATGGGTAGCACATGAAAGCCCTTCATGTGCCGCGCATAGCTCTGGAATGCCTCGGCAACCTGAATGGCTAACTCGCGGGTTGGGGTCAAAACCAGTATTTGGGGTGTTTTTTGTGAGAGGTCGAGATTATTCAATAGCGGCAATGCAAAGGCGGCAGTCTTGCCGGTACCGGTCTGTGCCTGACCGAGAAGGTCGTGCCCGTCCAGTAAATACGGAATGCTTTCTGCCTGAATGGGAGATGGCGATTCGTAGCCAACATCATTTAGCGCGCGGAGGATCGGGGCAGCAAGCGCGAGTTGCGCAAAGCTCTCAATGGGTGATGACATCTATAAATACCTGTAATGTTCGAGGGTCGTGCTCCTCAATTATATGCAGGGGGAGGGCACGAGCTTATCAGTTGATTCCAATAAGGAGGCGCAGTATACCTTAAATTGTCTGTTTTTGTTGTGGTTTCTTCGGACTGCGCGGATGAGACGCGTTATTGATTAGAGCGCTTATCGCCCTTAGAGGGGCTTTTGAGCGGGGTTGAGGCTCAATAGCAGTCCGACGTCGAGTCGCTGCGAGGCAGCACGGACTTCTTTTGTGTCCATATGAGGCAGCATGCCAAGGAGTGGTGCATCGATTTTATTTTTTAAAGTGAGTATGTTTTTTTCGATCATCAACGTATGGGGATCGATAATATTGGCCACCCAGCCCGCCAGATGGTTGCCACTCTGTTCAATCGCTGCAGCGCTTAACAGTGCATGGTTGAGGCAGCCGAGACGAATCCCCACGACGAGAAT
>CALZIG010000291.1 GCA_945787585.1 uncultured Gammaproteobacteria bacterium
GGATGAAAACAGTTTCCCTCTGGAGGTCTTTTGTATCGATTCTTTGTAGATGGGACTGTTTGAATACGCGGCATAACGCCTGCCAGGCCACAGCTTGAGCACACTTGGCTCAACAATGGGAAAATAAACCAGAGCCTTGTCATTGAACGGTTCAAGATCAATATCAAAAAAGGAATAAATGAATTCAGAACCATCGACCGAGATGGTAATCTCCGGGATAATACCCTCCATCGCTAGCGGTTTAAGCGCCGCATCGACAGCGATGATCACACTGCTATCTTCATCACGATTTTTTAGAGTTGTGTAGTGTTCACTGAGTGAGGGTCCGGCCGAGGCGATATAAACTGTTTTTCCGCTAAACTGCTTAAAAAGCTCAACCACATCCCTGTCATCATTGACCAACGTTTGATTCTCTTTAATCTGTTTCAAATACTTTTCATTATTAACAACTTGCTCGTTAAGAAAAGGTGTCTCAAGCTCCAATATAATTAAATCACGCAGCCGCACACTCTCCTGGCTGGCTAATTTAAGGCAAGACGGCGATACAGCAAACGGGCCATGAATTTTGGTGTGTTGCTGAGCCAGGCTGAGTTTGATTCTATTGTCGGATAACCACTCACTGTGATCTAAATACTCAATACTGGCTTTGAACAGTGCTGGGTTGAATAAGACAACATTCACTTCCTTGATCGCCACCTTTTTTAACATCGCATTCGGCAACTCGCCTGTCCCAGCCCCGTAAACCCAGGCACTCTTGGCAAAGTAAGGAATAGCCCAAGACTGTAATTCGGCCTCCTTGACTCTGTCATAGCAGCTACTCAAATTAATTCCGGCGACAGACAAGGTCTTCGCAGGAAAGCCCTCAACCAGTTCCACTCCAGGCAACGGCGCTGCAGCAGAAATCGCTTTGGCAATTTCTGGCCAGCGTTTCTCAATGATTGAAAAGTTCTTGCTAAAGAGCGGGTTCATTAGATCGATTTTTGTCTAGGCCCATTTCTTAGATAATCGTCAGCGCGGTCAAGATCCTCCTGATAGTCAATATCCAGCGAAGAAATCTCATCCATGACATACGATCGTGTTTGCTTGCCATAAAAGCCGTTAAAGCCATCAATCTTGGCCAAATAGATCGCACCGTTGGGCACGTAACAGTCAGGCAGTGTTTGCCGCCTGGAGTTGTCCGACAGGTTGACGTCATAGTGATTAAATATATAACCGCTGTCGTCGTCCTCACCCAGCACCCAAAGCGCCTTGCTGTCTACTTTCGTTACCGAGATCAGCGTGTCTTGGTCTGACATCCTTGTTGAGAAATATTTTTCAATCGCCTCATTAATATGCGTTGTGGTCCGTAGCGGTGAGGTGGGTTGCAATAGCAAAACATAATCAAATTCCTGGGACGATTCTTTCAGGCGCGCAATTACATCTTTAATCACATCGATAATGCTTGATTCATCCTGGGCCAGTTCAGCCGGCCGCAGAAATGGCGCCCAGGCACCGTATTTCTCTGCTTCGTCAGCAATGGCACGAGAATCCGTATTCACCAGAACGCGGTCAACATGACTAGATTTCAGAGCGGCCTCAACTGTCCAGGCAATCAATGGTTTGCCGGCACAATTCAGAACATTCTTTTGTGGCAAGCCTTTAGAGCCCTCGCGGGCCGCAATGATTGCCAGGATTTTTCCGTGCTGCTCCACTACTGTTTACCTTATAAGCCAGATTAAAGTTCGAGGAAACGCTGCAATACGTTTAAACCGCTATTGCCACTCTTTTCAGGATGAAACTGACTGCCAATCACATTTTCACGACACACTGCAGCGCTAATACGCTCACCACTGTATTCACACTCGGCCAATACATGTTGAGGATTTTCCGGCCTTGCCATATAAGAGTGAACAAAATAGAAATACTCACCTTCTTTTGTCTTCTCCAGCAACGAGCCGGACCAGTCAGAGCTGGACTCAGAATATCTTAAGGCGCTCCAGCCAATATGCGGGATCTTACGCACCATCGCACCTTCACTATCACAGTCAGGAATTTTAACCACGCGCCCGGGAATCAGATTCAAACCGGCATGTTGTCCAAACTCATCACTTTCACTCAACAGCATCTGCATACCAAGACAGATACCCAATAATGGCCGCTCACGCGCGACAAATTCATTAATCGCATCCACCAGCCCGCGAGTCTTTAATTCATGCATACCTGATTCAAAGGCACCAACGCCCGGCAACACCAGACGATCAGCATTTGTAATAATTTCGGGATCATCACTAATCTCAACCCCGGCACCGCACGCCTCGAGCCCGCGCTGGACACTCAGCAAATTACCCATACCGTAGTTGATTATCACGACGCGGCGACTCATGAATCTTCTCCAAGAATCCGCACAGGTATCTCATTTTCTCTGGCAAAATCACGAACTTCATCTACTGAAAGATGCCCGTAATGCAACACATGGGCCATGGCGATGGCATCCGCCCCACCCTCATTCACTGCTTCTGCAAAATGCGCTAACTGCCCCATACCACCACTGGCAATCACAGGAATCGACACTGAATCGCTCACTGCCTTGATCAAATCGAGATCCATACCCTTGGCTGTACCTTCTCGGTCAACCGAGGTTAACAGAATTTCTCCTGCACCTAATTCCTCACCGCGAATTGCCCATTCAACCGCATCCAAATCACTATGTTCACGCCCACAGTCGTAATATGCCTCCCAGTGGTCACCATTCTTTTTAGCCTCAATGGAA
>CALZIG010000292.1 GCA_945787585.1 uncultured Gammaproteobacteria bacterium
ACGCTTAGTGATCTTGATGCTCACCATCTGCGCCGTGGGCATGGCCGTGCTCAAGCTCTTCCGCACTGGCATCGCGAATATCGACAACTTTGACATCGAAATTGAGTGGCACACCGGCCAGCGGGTGATTACCGTCGACGATCACATCATCACCTTCAAGCTCAACCACCGTGACAATCATCATCTCGCCTTCAGGGCTCTGTGCATGAAACTGCATCCCGACATTGATTTCAGCACCCTCTTCAAACATATCTTTCGGCACGGTTTGAAGGAGGTCATTATCACGCTCGCCATAACCCTCTTCTGGCTGAACACTCACACTCACCTCTTCGCCAGCAGTCTTTCCTTCAAGCGCACTTTCAAGCCCCGGTACAATATTACGCGCACCGTGCAGATAGACAAAATCACCACGGCCTTCTGAGCTGTCAATGAGTTTGCCCTCGTTATCTTTAAGGCTATAGTCCAGTGTTACGACTTTTTGATCTGCAATTTGCACGTATTACTCCTTCCAATATTCGATTCGTTGACTCGCGGCGGTACCGCTAAACGGCCACACCTTAACGTCTCTCGCCGCAAATGTAAAAAATTGAACGCCCATTTTGCCGCAATAACTGACCCTGAATCCATCAAATATCGCTTTTCCGATTTAGTAAATACACTATAAAACAGGCATAACTAAATGTATTAACAGTATTTTTAATGCTCTTTAGCTTGATTTACATGATTATCTGATAAACATCACGCGTATCACGCTACGTAACTGATTAAATACCGTTGACACACCCGGCGCGATAATTTAGCCCGTCAGTCATGCTGGTGCTTCATCGCACCTCGTGACTTTGCAACAGATGCGAACATGCACACGGATCAAACACATCATCCAGCGCTAACACTCAACCGCCCCCCTTTGATTAAACTTCGCTACAACATAGAGAGGAAGCGCGACAAACAGACACCGAGCCACTTATAATGGCAGATTGTTATTAACAGACTCGCGGACCGCTACGCACACAGTGATCTCCCCCCCACCATCAACTCAACGAGCACAGCAGTGAGCAACACCAGAACCCAACAACATGATGTTCTGATTATTGGCAGCGGCGCAGCGGGCATCAGCATGGCGCTGACACTGGCCGACACCCTCAAAGTCGCCTTGATTGCCAAAGAAGCCCTCACCGAAAGCGCTACGCTCTACGCTCAAGGGGGGATCTCTGCAGTACTGGATAAGACAGATACACTTGAGTCTCACACCGCAGACACACTCAATGCGGGGGGAGGGCTGTGTGATGAAGCGGTGGTTCAACATGTGGTGGAGCACGGCCCACAGAGCATCCAGCGGCTGATCGAAAGAGGGGTTAACTTCACCCGTGAATCAAATCAGAAAAACAGCGCCGATTATCACCTGACCCGAGAAGGCGGCCATAGCCATCGACGCGTGATACACGCCGCCGATGCCACCGGCCGAGAACTGGAGACCACTCTCGCGCAACAGGCACGTGCGCACCCCAATATCGAAATCTTCGAACGTCATATCGCCATCGACCTGATCACCGGCAACAAGCTCGGCCATCGTGACAACCGCTGCCACGGCGCCTATATTCTCGACCGCGACAATGATGAAGTGGTCGCCTTTGCCGCCCGTTCAGTGGTACTGGCCACCGGCGGTGCAGGTAAAGTTTACCTCTACACCAGCAACCCCGATGTCGCCTCGGGTGACGGCATTGCGATGGCGTGGCGCGCAGGTTGTCGTATCGCCAACATGGAGTTTATCCAGTTTCATCCCACCTGCCTGTTTCACCCTGAAGCAAAATCATTTCTGATTACAGAAGCGTTACGTGGCGAAGGGGCAAAACTAAGCCTGCCCGATGGCAGCAGCTTTATGGAACAGTTTGATGAACGCGCAGAGCTTGCTCCGCGCGATATCGTCGCACGCGCTATTGATCACACCATGAAGCGCTCTGGTGTTGAGTATGTGCATCTCGATATCAGCCACAAGTCTGAGGCGTTCATCAAAAAACACTTTCCCACCATCCATGCACGCTGTCTGGAGTATGGTTACGACATCACCCAACAGCCGATTCCGGTGGTGCCCGCAGCACACTATATCTGTGGCGGTATCATGAGTGACATCCACGGGCGCAGTGATCTTGAAGGGCTTTATGCGGTGGGAGAAGCGGCCTACACCGGCATGCATGGCGCCAACCGCATGGCGAGCAATTCACTGCTGGAGTGCCTGGTGTTTGCCGAATCCGCCAGTCGTCACATCATTGAAATGCTGCAACAACCCGGCAGCCCACAGCCACTGCCCGAGTGGGATGAGAGCCGTGTCACCGATTCGGATGAAGAGGTTGTGGTGACCCATAACTGGCACGAGTTGCGCCGCTTCATGTGGGATTATGTCGGCATCGTACGCACCGATAAACGGTTGCAACGCGCCAAAAACCGGGTCGACCTGTTGCAACATGAGATCTCCGACTACTATAGTAATTTCCGCGTCACCAGCGATCTGATTGAACTGCGTAATCTCACCCTGGTCGCCGATCTGATTATCCGTTCCGCAATCCTGCGCAAAGAGAGTCGCGGCCTCCATTTCACCCTCGACTACCCGGATGCCAGCGCAGATAAATCACCGCAGAAAACTATCTTAATCCCTAATAACTATCTTAAATCAGGCAAAAAATAGAGCTGCGCAAGCGCGCCGCCGCGCAGCTTAAAGACCTGATACAATACCGTTTTCACCTTTCAACACGCTGACTGACTGATGACCCAAACAGCCACACCCGAGCCATGTGCCAGCATCACCGTCAACGGTACCGCACGTTCAGTCGCATCCGGTCACTCACTGATACAGGCACTCTGGAAGAGTGGCGATCCGTTATTTAAGCGTGCCAGTTGCCTCGAAGGGGTGTGCGGCTCCTGCCGTATTATGGTGCGCTATGCAGGTGAGTCCGAAGTACAAACGGCGCTGGCGTGTCAGACTCCGGTTGAAACCGGCATGCAGGTGATCTTCCCACAACACCTTGAAGCGCAGTCCGCTGCACTGCAAACGCACCGCTATCAACTTCAGTCGTCGATCCCTGTCGATCAACAGTTACGTGATGTTTTTCCAGAAGCGATTGACTGCCGTCACTGCCACGGCTGCACCGTCGCCTGCCCCAAGGGGATCGATGTTGAAAAAGGGATTACGCTAGCGAATGAAAACAGGCTAGTCGAGGCCGGCGACCTCTTCGTCAACTGCGTGATGTGTGACCTCTGCGTCACCAGCTGCCCCGAAGATATTGTGCCCAACTATGTCGTCCTCTTTGCGCGCCGCAGCGTGGCGTTTAACAAGCCATTGCCCGCCAATCTCGCTGATCGGTTACAGACGCTGCAACGCGGCGAACTGAAGATTAAGTATTAATATGGCGACCACTCACGGCACACCGTTTGATGAAGCACTACAGGCGTATCGCATCGAACTGCCGCGACCACAGCGCGCTTTAATCGAAGATACTCAGGCACTACTGCACGACTATCATCCCGATTACGCCAGTGATAGCCGCACCACATTGCAGATCGGGGTTAACCGCAACGACCCCTGTCATCCGCAACTGGCCGCACTGTTACAGTCCGATTCTCAAAGTAACGAACTGTTGTTTGATGGTGCCGCTCATGTCGAGACCGATGTGCTGGTGATCGGCGCCGGAGGCGCGGGCTGCTCAGCAGCATTAATCGCAGCGCAGCACAACGCGAAGGTGTTGGTCGCCACCAAAACACGCGTGGGCGACAGTAACACCGTGATGGCCGAAGGGGGCATCCAGGCCTCGATCAACGCCAACGACACGCCGCAGGCACACTTTGAAGAGACCCTCAAAGCGGGACACCACGCCGGCAATAAAAGATTAGTCGAACAGATGGTGCTGGATGGTCCGGATGTCATCCGCTGGCTGATTGAACAGGGGATGCAGTTTGATCTCGATGCACAGGGCGATCTCGCGACCCGCCGTGCCGGCGGCACCTCGGCAGATCGCGTGCTCTACTACCGCGACTACACCGGCCTTGAAATGATGCGCGTACTGCGCGAGGCGATACGTAATCATCCACAGATTAACACCGCTGATAACAGCCCCGCAGTTGAGCTGTTAACCAATGATGCAGGCCACTGTAGCGGCGCGCTGCTCTATTCCACCGACCGGCAACAGTACACGGTAGTCAAAGCGAAGTCAGTGATCCTTGCCAGCGGTGGGCTTGGGCGTATGCACCTGAATGGCTTCCCCACCTCCAATCATGTCGGCGCGACCGGTGATGGTCTGGTACTGGCCTATCGACTCGGGGCAAAACTACAGACGCTGGACTCATTCCAGTACCACCCGACCGGCCTGGCGTGGCCACAGACACTGGCCGGCACATTGATTACCGAAGGGATTCGTTCTGCCGGTGTGCAGTTAATCAATAGTGCTGGCGAGCGTTTTATCGATGAACTCGCGCCGCGCGATGTGGTATCCGCCGCGATCATCCGCGAGTGCCGTGAAGGGCGCGGCATTCGACTCGAAAGTGGTCGACAGGGGGTATGGCTCGACACCCCCGCGCTGGTGCAGCGACAACCGGGCATACTGGCGCAACGTTTTCCAAAGTTTCTCAACCTGTGCGATAAAGCGGGCATTGAGCCTCACCGCACCCCTTTACTCATCTGCCCCACGCTCCATTATCAGAACGGCGGTGTGGTGATCAACGAACATTGTGAAACCACCGTCCCCGGACTCTACTGTGCGGGCGAAGTGAGTGGCGGCATCCACGGCAGAAACCGCATCATGGGGAACGCGCTGCTGGAGATCATCAGCTTTGGCCGACGCGCCGGGGCCACCGCCGCTGCGTATTCGCCCACCGCTGGCAGTGAACTATCGCTGGCACACCTGCAACGCTTCCGCCGCGAG